>CAMCOJ010000088.1 GCA_945876405.1 uncultured Ruminococcus sp. | reverse complement strand
GATTTCTGCCTGTCTCGTGGGCTCGGAGATGTGTATAAGAGACAGTCTCTGCATCCTGTAATTTTTTCTGCTTTTTATCATTCACCTTTTTTAAAGCAGTTTCAGCTATTGCTTCTGCTACTTCCATGTCAATTTCAACAAGTATATCTTCCATAATTCGCCTCGCTTTTTGTGTATTTACTTCTCTGTCCTCTCAATCCTGCAGGAATGATAATAATACTTGTATATAATACATGATTACAAAGGTATATATTCACTCTCGTAATTTCGATTATTCCACTCCCAGCACCTTAAATACCGCATCCTCCGCACTGTTATAGAATATCAGATTAAAGCTTCCTACCAGATCTGCCGGAACCGTACCCAAATCTGCTGCAGACGTAATCGGCAGCAACACCTTCTTAGCACCGCTGTCAAGACATACCTGAAGTGCATTCGCAAGCTCGTCTACTTTTATCATAGATCCTGCAATGCTAATTTCTTTTTCTTACATTCAGTTCATCCTCGGCAGGATAGTCAAAAATATAGTAACCAACCTCATTGCTGAGTCCCCTGTTCTGTCTGAATGAAGGCTTCTTTATTTCATCTTCAAGTTTATCAAGTCTCTGTTCGAGTAATGTCATAATCAGTACACCCCTGTTAATGCTTTTATAATATCAGATTCCCCGTTTCCCTCCAGATATTTTTCAAGTAAAATATCAATAACCGGAGGCGTAATCACTCTCTTTTTATCCCGTTCCATAAGAAGATTTGATTCAGTAAGCATGGTTATAAAGCAACCTTTAAGACGCTTCTTTGTTGCATCTTTCCACTCTGCAACATCATCACACTGAAGTTCTTTATCCTTGAAGAAAATATTGATATCTGATGGTTCAAGATATTCAGCTCCGAGAATTATTTTTTCTCTGTATTTTTCGTTTACAAACTCAAAAAGTATCCTGCTGCTTCTCATCATGCATATAAAATTTATAAGCTTCTGATTTTTCAGATCAAGATTAAAAAACAATTCTATTGCTTTTTCATCCATAGAACTTACTCTTTTCTTAAGATAACCGTAATTTCTCTGTGCCCGGTATTCGTTAGGCGCACCTGTGAAATTGTTATCTGTAAACTCTTTTTTTATTTCATCCTCAGATGCCCCGTTATGCAGCATCTTAAGGTATTCTTTAAATTCGATGAACCAGCATGCCTCTGAAACAATGCCGGAACTGTAGGTTGAAGTGATCATTATTTTGCTCCGTTTAGATATAGAAATACATAGTAATATTATAGCATAAAAAGCTACTTTAAGCAAGGAGTTTTTGAATTTTAAACAAAGACGAAATTAAAAATGCTCGGTTAATTATGTGATTAATACAAAGAATAAACGATGTATATCCTCGATTTTGACTGTTAGCCGATCTGCACGGAGATAAAACAGTCATCGGATGTGCAAGGCAATATATATTTACTGCCGCAGATGTACGAAGACTCCCCATCACTGGAACACATTCAGTAATGGGGAGTCTTCACACCGGGGATATTTTAGATACGAGAAATAAATCATAATGTTTTAGGCGTAAATTCTATTTTCATATCCATGTTTAATCCTTCAGCAAGTCTGCGAAGAGTATTAAGAGAAGGATTTGCATTTCCATTTTCAAGCTTGCTTATGTCAGAGCGGTTAATGCCGGTACGTTCAGCAAGTTCCTTTTGTGTAAGATGCTGACTTTTTCTCGCCTCAATAATCGCTCTTACAACCTGGTATTCAGGTTCCATCCTTGACAGAACCTTTAAGAAATGCTGCTGCTTTTCTACCGAAGGCGAGAAACTCAAGAATAGTTTTTCTCTACTCGCTTCGGAAATTTCATCGTAGCATTTCTCAAAGAAACCGTCAAGGACATGCCAGAGGCATCCAATACTTTAAATTTAGTTCCGTCTTCAGGAATTTCTACATCTCTTAATTTATCTAACAGCATATGAGTCCCTCCTGTAAATCAATAAAGAATAATTCGATTTTCTGTACTAAGTGAAGTCATTTCTTCACTATATTCAGCCCAGGCATTTAATTCAATATTATTTTTCCGACAGAATTTCTGAATTGGATAGCTGCTGAAAATCGAAGTTATTTCTTTTTTCAACTCATCAAATACTTCATTTACAGCCTTCTGATCATTTTCCTTACTGCATTTTGGCTTATAAAATAGGTATATAATGACATTTCACTTCGAAATATATATTTGAATTACTGAAATAAGCATCTAACTGCGGTGGAGTTCCTTTTATATCGTAACTGTTCAGGACCACCTAAAATAACCTGAAAGAAAAATCTGAGTTTTCAACATAAAGATTGAGTTTTCCCAGTTAAACAGTTGAGAATATCTTGTATATTCCACTAATAGAAACCCTGCCCTTTCAGTAGTATAATATAGTGAGAAAATCTTCCGTCCGTTCATTTCGGCAAGGGCAGCGGATATTTTCGATATACGAACAGCTATTCGGAGCAGTAATGAGGTTTTGGACAGTTCTCTTTACAGGGTACACGATGATAACAGGAACATAAGCCTTTATGTGGCAAATGACTCCATTCTCACTTTGCTTGATATTTACTCCGATATTATGTCCGATGCAGGCAGGCTTATTACCAACTGCGAAAACTGCGGACAGCTTATGATTACCAAACGTTCAAATGCTTCGCTTACCTGTGGCAGGACCACTTGCAAGAAAGAACGGTTATATAAGGCTAATGATGATTACAAAAAGCGTGCTATGACTGATCCGATAAAAGAAGCGTATCTCAATTTCGACAACAAATGCAGGAGCTACCGTTATCATTTTTTACTAGTTGTCACCTCCTCACACAAATTATCATCCTTTTTATCTGACTTATTCGGACTATGCTCCACACGCCATATCCATATTTCTATTGCAATCATACCAATAGCAATTATAATGAAAAGTATAAATATAATAATAGTTGATGTTTCAGACATAATGATCCTCCTAAATAAAATTTTATAATATCACCGCAAAATATACTGCATATCCAATGAGCATCAGAATACCGGCAGATCTTTTAAGTTTTCCCTTTTCCCAAAGACAGCCTATCAGCAGCATCACCGCCGCTGCTGCCGCTATAATTGTATCAAAAATAAAATTGCTCGCAAAAGGCACCTCTGTAATAAGAGCCGATAAGCCAACAATAAAAAGAATGTTGAAAATATTGCTGCCTACAATGTTTCCGATGGCAATGTCTGCATTTCCCTTCCTTGCCGCAGAAACCGAAGTGCAAAGCTCGGGAAGGGATGTTCCCAGCGCTACTATGGTTAGTCCGATAAATCTTTCGCTCAGTCCCAATGAAAGGGCAATTGCACTTGCTGCATCAACAGTAAAATTGCTTCCGAGCACTATCATTGCAAGACCGAGTATAATGAATAATGCCGCTTTTACAGTGGATATATCCTTCGGGGAATCCTCCTGCTTCATATCATTCTTTGCCATTATGAAAAGGTATGTAAGATACACCGCAAATGCCGCAAGCAGGATAATTCCTTCAACAATTCCGATACTGCCGTTAAGTCCTGTCACCAAAAGGAGTACCGTTATAACTATCATAAAGGGTATTTCATATCTCATTGTGGACTTTGCCACAGCAAGAGGAACAATTACCGAGGATATTCCAAGAATAATCAGTATATTAAGTATGTTGCTGCCCACAATATTGCCGATGGTTATTTCAGCACTGCCCTTTAGAGCGGCTGAAATGCTCACCGCTGCTTCGGGCGAGCTTGTTCCCATAGCAACTATTGTCAGACCGATAACAAGCTGTGGTATGCCGAACTTTGCAGCAATTCCCGAGGAACCGTCCACAAAAATATCCGCACCCTTAATAAGCAATACAAATCCAATGATAAGAAGTCCTATTTGAAGAACAAATTCCATAATGCAGCTCCTTTCATATTTTATATTTATTTAGATTGCTCTTATATTCCTCAAAGTAGTCGGCACTTTCCCCACGAATATCCCTCAGACCTTCATGGAGAGCAAATTCATTGTGTGCTGCTTCAATAATGCATACAGCAATGTTTGAGCAATGGTCTGACACTCTTTCCAGATTTGTCAGCAAATCCGACAAAACAAAGCCTGCCTCAATGGAACACTCCCCGTTCCGCAAACGAAGAATATGTCGTGTTCTCAGCTTTTCCTTCAAATCATCAATAACCTGTTCCAAAGGCTCTGCCGCCGATGCCTTTTGGGCACTGTCAGTTTCAAAAGCCTCCTGTGTGCAGTTCAGAATGTCTTTTACTGCAGAGATAAGCACATCAAGCTCCCGGCGTGCGTTCTCGGAAAATACGATCTTTTTCTTATGAAGCTCCTCGGCAGATTCGATAATATTTACACTGTGGTCGGCAATGCGTTCAAAATCACCTATCATCTTAAACAGCTTTATCTCCTCCAAAGCTCCGGATTCACTCATGCTCCGACTGCTGAGCTTTACAAGATACTGCCCGATAATATCCTCATAATGGTCTGTGAGGCTCTCCAATTGCCGTATCTCATCAGCCGCAGCTTCATTATAATCGAATAGTATATCAAGACTTGACTTTAAAGCTGTTATAGAAGTCCTGCCCATCTCTGCCACCATATCCTTACTGCGTTCCAAAGCAATAGGTGGAGTGCCCAGCAGTCTTTCGTCCAGCTCTGCTGCCTTTTCCTTCGTTTTAGAATCAGGAACAAGACACACCGATATTTTTTCAAGCAAGCCTGTCATTGGCAGAAGAATTATGGTACAAAGTATATTGAATGAGGAGTGAGCAATCGCAATGCCGAAAAGTGAAGCAGGGTAATTAAGCATTTCAGGAGCAAGCACAGCCTTTACAATACAAAATACTGTCAGCCATACCGTTGTGCCGATAACATTAAAGGAAAGATGCACAAGTGCTGCACGTTTTGCATTTTTGTTTGCTCCCACCGAGGAAAGAAGAGCTGTAACGCAGGTGCCTATATTCTGTCCCATAATAATTGGTATGGCTGCACCGTAGGAAACCTGTCCGGTCACTGTCAAAGCCTGCAAAATGCCTACCGAAGCAGAGCTTGACTGTATCACAGCAGTCAGCAATGCTCCCGTAAGAACACCGAGGATCGAATTTTTGAACATAACAAAAAGCTGTGAAAATTCGGGAATGTCTTTAAGTCCCGATACAGAACCGGACATTGTGTCCATACCGAACATAAGCGTTGCAAAGCCCAGAAGTATCATACCCGTATCATTCTTTTTGCCGTTTTTGCAGAACATATAGAGTATTATTCCGATCAAAGCAAGAATCGGAGTAAACGAAGAAGGTTTGAGCAGCATTACTATGGGGTTGTCACTTTCAATGCCTCCAAGACTAAGTATCCACGCAGTTACAGTAGTGCCTACATTTGCACCCATAATAACATTTATTGCCTGACGAAGGGTCATTATGCCCGAGTTTACAAATCCAACAACCATGACCGTAACAGCAGATGAGCTTTGTATTACCGCAGTCACGCCCATTCCCGTAAAAAAGCCTGCTGCCTTATTCTGCGTAAGCTTTCCCAGCAGATTTCGCAGGCTGCTGCCCGCACGTTTTTCCAAAGCCTGCCCCATTACATTCATTCCAAACAGAAACAGGCAAAGTCCTCCTATCAATTCAAGCACATTAAAAACAGACATTTTTACGCTTCCAAAGGAAGCATACCTCCTTTTCCATTTTACTCATCTTTATTTTAGCATATCTTTGGTAAAGTTTCAGTTAAGATTTAGGAACATATGATATTCCTTAGTTGAATCTTTATCCAAAATATGATATTATTAATATGAATGATGGATATTCTGAGGTGAGGAAAATAAAAAAGAACATCAAAAATATAGGCATTATGATGATAACACTGGTATTGGCGTTCGTATTGTGCCTTGTTATAGACAATTTTTTTTATAACCGTTCGCTTATTCCTGCAATTTTTGTATTGGCAGTTTATATAATTTCAGTTCTTACCGAGGGCTATACTTACGGTGCAATCGCATCTTTAATCAGCGTGCTGGCAGTAAACTTTGCATTTACATTTCCTTTTTTCAAATTTGATTTTACTATCCACGAAAATGTGGTATCTGCTGTAATAATGATAATAGTTACACTTGTAACAGGTACACTTACCACAAAGCTCAAACAACAGGAGGCAATTAAGGCAGAAAGCGAAAAAGAGCGTATGAGAGCAAATCTTCTGCGAGCAGTTTCACACGATCTTCGCACTCCTTTGACCTCGATATACGGCTCCAGCTCCACCATAATAGATAACTATGAGCTTCTGTCAGATGAAAGAAAGCTTCAGCTTCTCGATGGTATAAAAAATGATTCCGACTGGCTTGCGAGAATGGTTGAAAATCTGCTTTCCATCACAAAGCTTGACGGTGGAAAAACAAGACTCGTGAAAACTCCCGTGGCTGTTGAGGAGCTTGTAGATTCGGTCCTGCAAAAAATCAGCAGAAGGCATCCTGCGATCAAGATTAACATTGATATGCCCGATGAACTGCTTATCGTGCCAATGGATGCAATGCTTATAGAGCAGGTTATGATAAATATAATAAATAACTCAATTTTTCACGGTGAATGTACCACCACAATAAATTTAAGGATTTTTTCTGAAAACAATAAATGCATATTTGAAATTACCGATGACGGCAAGGGAATTGCCGCCGATAAGCTTAAAAGCATTCTAAGCGGAGCACATCTGACCGCGGAAAATACCTTGGAAACAAAAAATAGCTCAGGCATCGGACTTTCCGTATGCAATACCATTGTAAGGGCGCACGGCGGAGAGATTCTTGCGGAAAATATAAAGGGCGGCGGAGCGATGCTGCGTTTTACTCTGGATATGGAGGAAACAGTCATTGAACAATAAATATAAGATAATGCTTGTTGAGGACGAAAAAAATATTCTTGCCTTTGTGTCGACGCTGCTTGAGACAGCAGGATATACTGTTATATCCGCACAGACCTGCTCGGAAGGAAAGATGATGTTTTCATCTCACAATCCCGACCTTATCATACTCGATCTTGGGCTTCCGGACGGAGATGGTATATCTCTGCTGACATACATCAGAAAAAGCTCATACATACCCATCATCGTTCTTTCCGCACGCACTGATGAATCCGATAAGGTAGACGCTCTTGATAAAGGTGCAAATGATTATATTACAAAGCCCTTCGGCTCGGCTGAGCTTGTAGCAAGAGTTCGCAGCGCTCTGCGAACCAGACATTACTCAGATGAAAGCAGCGATTTCACCAACAGCATTTTTACTTTGGGAGATATGGAAATAGATTACGATGCACGAAGGATCACCATAAGCGGCACAGAAATAATGCTGACTCAAACCGAATACAATATCATAGCACTTTTGTCCCAATACAGCGGCAAAGTAATGACATATTCCGCTATCATAAATGCTATATGGGGTTACAACGATGAGGGAAGCCGCAAAAAGCTTCAGGTAAATATGGCAAATATCCGAAAGAAGCTGGGAGCCGTTCCCGGAAAGCAAAGCTATATTATCAACAAGCTTGGCGTGGGATATAAAATGAATATTTAGGAATTTGTTTTAAAATCGTACTCAGACGAGAAACTCCCGATTAATTTTACTTAATTGTATTACCTTATATGACTGTGTAAAAATCCGATAAACGCGAAAAATTACCGTTTATCGGATTTTTATGTGATAAAAAAGATCGGATAAAAAGATCAATTAAATACTTGACGTAAGCGTAAAATATAACGTGTCTATTCAATTGATTTCTGAAATGATATAATAAGCGTTAACAATAACTGCAGTTGATGCAGCTATCGTTAACGCTTTTGATTTTGTAGGCATTCAGGTTAACTGTGCTGCCGTTAGGCGATATTAGCCCGGTCTTTTTTACGCGGAGTTTTTGGTTTTTCTGCCAGGTTGTCATAATCTCG
>CAMCOJ010000087.1 GCA_945876405.1 uncultured Ruminococcus sp. | reverse complement strand
GATGTGCAAGGCAATATTAATAAAATAATTATAGTGAAAGTCAAATTTATTTTGATTTTCACTTTAATATTTCCCGGTGGATATTTTCAGTGTATCCGCTATCAGATATAAAAACAGTAACAGGTTATAGTTTTAATTTATAACCTACTATTCATATATGATATTAGACAAAATATGAAATCAGGTATATAATATAACCATAGCAGAAATTCAAAAAAAGTAAAAACACTATTGACAAAATAACTTCGATAGTGTATTATTTAAACATAGTAATCCTACTGATATAGTAGTAAATGTAGGAATTGAAAACGGAGGTAATTATTATGAGTAACATTAAAGAAAGCGCTTCAGAATTAATCGGCGGAACACCAATACTTAAGCTTAACAACTATTCAAAGAAGGCTGGCGTGACAAATGCCACAATTCTTGCAAAACTTGAATACCTTAATCCGGCCGGATCTGTAAAGGACAGAGTAGCTCTTGCTATGATTGAGGATGCAGAGAAGAAAGGAATACTTAAGCCGGGAGCAACAATTATCGAACCTACAAGTGGTAACACAGGTATCGGTCTTGCAGCAGTCGCTGCAGCCAAGGGTTACAGGGCACTTCTTACACTTCCGGATACAATGAGTGTTGAAAGAAGAAACCTTCTTGCAGCATATGGTGCAGAACTTGTTCTCACTGAAGGTGCAAAGGGTATGAAGGGTGCAATTGCAAAAGCAGAGGAACTTAATAAGGAAATTGAAAACTCGGTTATTCTCGGTCAGTTTGTAAATCCTGCTAATCCTGCAGTTCACAGGGCTACAACAGGTCCTGAGATCTGGGAACAGACTGACGGAAAGGTCGATATCTTTGTAGCCGGAGTTGGTACAGGCGGTACTGTTACAGGTGTTGGCGAGTTCCTTAAGTCAAAGAATCCTGATGTTAAGGTAGTAGCTGTTGAACCTGCTACAAGTCCGGTGCTTTCAAAGGGCACAGCCGGTCCTCACAAGATTCAGGGTATTGGTGCAGGTTTTGTTCCTGAGGTGCTTAATACAAAGGTTTACGATGAGGTTATTGCTATTGAAGATGATGATGCTTTTGAAGAAGGAAGAGCATTTGCGGTAAGTGAAGGTATTCTTGTTGGTATTTCTTCAGGTGCGGCACTTAAGGCTGCTAAGATTCTTGCTGAGAGACCGGAAAACAAGGGTAAGGTTATTGTTGCACTTCTTCCGGATTCAGGTGACAGATATCTTTCTACGCCTTTGTTTAGTAATAACTGATAATAATACTTATGTTAAGGTTTAATGACATAGGTTGATTAGAATTGCGGAGTTATTTATAGCAGGGCTTTGCGGTCGCCCTGCACCTTCGCACGCTGTTGTGGTAACTTAAAGTTATGGTTAATATTGATTAGTATATTGGAATTGTGAAGTTTTTTTGCAGGGCTTTGCGGTCGCCCTGCACCTTCGCTGCACATTCGCACAGTGTTGAAACAAATTTTTCAGATGATTTAGGAGTATTAAAATGCCATCATTATCGAAAAGAACAGATATATTTACTGATTCAGTAATAAGAAGAATGACAAGAATTTCAAATCAGTATGATGCGGTTAATCTTTCTCAGGGATTTCCGGATTTTGAACCGCCGCAGGAGATACTGAACAGACTTTCTCAGGTTACTAAGGAAGATTTTCATCAGTACTCAATTACATGGGGTGCACAGAATTTCCGTGAGGCACTTGCTGTTAAGTTTGAACATTTTTCCGGGGTTAAGGTTGATCCGGAGAAGGAAATCGTTGTTACGTGCGGAAGTACGGAAGCTATGATGGCAGCTATGATGAGTGTAACAAATCCGGGGGATAAGGTTGTTGTTTTCTCTCCGTTCTACGAAAACTACGGTGCAGATACTATTCTTTCGGGTGCTGAACCGATATATGTACCGCTTGTTCCTCCGGAATTTTCATTTGATCCGGCGGTGCTTGAAGATGCATTTCGTCAGGGAGTGAAAGCACTTATTCTCTGTAACCCTTCAAATCCGTGCGGTAAAGTTTTTACACTGGAAGAAATGAAAATTATTGCAGATCTTGCAAAGAAATACGATACCTTTGTAATTACAGACGAGGTTTACGAACATATACTCTATGCTCCAAACAAACATATTTACATGGCTTCGCTTCCTGGTATGCGTGAAAGAACAATATCATGCAGTTCTCTTTCAAAGACATATTCCATTACAGGCTGGCGACTCGGATATGTTATTGCAGCTCCGGAAGTTGCTGACAGAGTAAAAAAAGTTCACGACTTTCTTACTGTTGGTGCAGCAGCACCGCTTCAGGAAGCTGCAGTTACAGGGCTTAGGTTCGGCGATGAATATTATGAAGAACTTCAGGCTAAATATACTGAAAAAAGGGAACTGTTTTTAAACGGACTTAAAACTCTTAAACTTAATCATACAGAACCGCAGGGAGCCTATTACGTTCTCCTTGATATTTCCGAGTTTGGTTATGAGAGCGATATTAAGTTCTGTGAAGACCTTGCCCGTCTTGTCGGAGTCGGAGCTGTACCTGGTTCAAGTTTCTTTAAGGAACCGGAAAACAGATATATCAGACTTCATTTTGCAAAGAAATCAGAAACGCTTAATGCAGCACTTGAAAGACTTGCTGATATTCGTAAGAAAATCAGATAGGAGAGATGTGCAATGACGTTACAACAGTTAAACTATGCGATAGTTATCTCAGAGACCGGTTCGATGAACAAGGCAGCTGAGCAGCTTTATATAACTCAGCCTTCACTGACCAATTCGATTAAAGAACTGGAAAAGGAAATAGGTATCACCATTTTTAACAGAAGCGGAAAAGGCGTTTCACTTACTGCTGACGGAATGGAATTCATCACTTATGCACGTCAGGTATACCAGCAGTATGAGACACTTCAGGAAAAATACAGCGGCGGAAATATAAAAAGAAAATTCGGTGTGTCGGCACAGCATTATTCATTTGCTGTGCACGCGTTTGTTGAAACGGTTCAGAGTTACAATACATGTGAATATGAATTCGCAATACGGGAAACCAACACTTCTGACGTTATTAATGACGTTGCTGCTCTGAAAAGTGAGATAGGTATTCTTTATCTTAGCGAATTTAACAGACAGTTTATTATGAAAATGCTTCAGACCAATCATCTCGAGTTCGTTCATCTGATTGACTGTGATGTTTATGCTTATCTCTGGAAAGAGCATCCGCTTGCCTCGAAAAAATCAGTAAGCATTGAAGAACTTGAACAGTATCCATGCCTGACATTTGAACAGGGTGACAAGAGTTCGTTCTACTATGCGGAAGAGATAATCAGTACCTCAGACTTTTCAAGAGTAATTAAGGCTTCAGACCGTTCGACGATGCTGAATCTGATGAAGGGAATTAACGGATATACATTTTGTTCAGGTATAATATGTGGAAATCTTAACGGTTCGGATTATACGGCAATTCCACTTTCTGATAAAACTGACAGGATGGAGATAGGATATATTAAACAGAAGAATATTATTTTATCTGGTATAGGGAATGATTATATTGAAAATCTGAAAGAATATTTGAAGGAAAAATAGGGTAAAGGGACCTTTATGATTTGGTGATTGTTTAATAGAGAAAAATACTTTGAGAAAAAGTATTTAATTTTGTGCATAACTTCCGAATAATATAGTGTATAAGTATGTCCATTGTTTTTTAGAAAATAAAAAAAGGGGGTATATGATGGAGATATTAGTACAGAGTCAGAACGATATTCTTAAGATACTGGCAGCGGTTTGTCTTGTTCTCGGGTGCTTTTCGTTAATAATAAGATACCGTGCGCACAGTATGAAGTATTCGCTGGTCGGAGTTGAATTCGGAGCTGCAGCACTTATGATTGCAGATTTATTTGCACAATATTACAATGGTGACGGGAGCAGATTCGGTTTCTATGCCGTAAGAACAGCCTGTTTTTTTTACTATTTTCTTATTAACTTCGAGATACTGGCATTTAACCGGTATATTATTTGTCTTATTACCGGACGTGGAAAACTTAAGGAACCACCGAAGGGATTAAAAGTATGCAGTTTGCTTTCACTTTCAGGTATAGCACTTATTGCAGTTTCACAGTTTACAGGTGTTTGTTATACTTTTGATTCATCTAATGTTTATCGCCGTGGTTCATTGTTTTTTCTTTTCTTTTTAATAACAGCTGCTTCATTTGTTTTTCAGTTGATAAACGTGGTAAGATTCAGAAAATATATAAGCAGCAGTATTCGCAGTGCATTGATTGTGTTTATGATTCTGCCTGTTATTTCAGCAGTACTTCGCGTTTTCATGAGAGATTTTTCAATACTTAACATGTCGATTGCACTGACTGCAATTTTCCAGTACATAGTTGCACTTGTGGACCAGAACAATATACTGATGAAAAGTGCCAGTACAGATGCTCTGACAGGTCTTCATAATCAATACGGTTTCCTTGCGGCAGTTGACAGGGTGAAAGAGCAGCATGATATCAGAAACTATAATACATACTATATTGATATTGCCAGGATGGGGCAGTTTAATAAAAGATACGGAAGTGATAACGGTGATCTTATCATAAAGGAATTCGGTCTTAATATTGCTGCCCAGCTTGAAAAAGATGAAATTCTCGGAAGACTTGGCGGAAATTTTTTTATTGCGCTTGTAAACAAGGATAATTCAGAACAGTTTCTGAACTATCTCAGGGAAGTGCCCGTCAAAATTAAGATAGGTGACGAAATCGAGACAATAAACGTTTCTTCTGTTGCCGGAGGATACGAAATATCAGACAAGCATATTGTTTCTGAACATGTAATCGGAAATGCAGCACTGGCGGCTAATATAGCGAAAAATGTTATGAAAAAGCCGTTTACCTATCTTACCCAGGAGATCCTGGAGAAAATTAATGAGAGTCGTCAGCTTGAGGAAAGAATTCCTTCTGCACTGAAAGACGGAGAATTTCTTCCGTACTATCAGCCAAAGGTTGATGTTGATAGGATGGAGTTGTGCGGTGCAGAGGCATTAGCGAGGTGGGAGTACGACAATTTAGTTGTTTCTCCGGCCAAGTTTATACCTGTAATGGAGAAGGATGACAGTATCTGCAGACTTGATTTCTACATACTTGACCGTGTCTGCAAGGACGTTGCCGGCTGGATAGAGCAGGGGCTTGAGCCTCCGTGTATATCTGTTAATTTCTCAAGAAGAAATCTTGGAAATCCTGTACTTGCTGAGGAGATTCATAATGTAGTTGTTGACAACAATATTCCGGAGAAGTATATTCAGGTAGAGATTACCGAGACTATTGATGAGTATCCTCTCTCATATCTTAAAGGTGTTGTTGAAGCACTTCAGGGATACGGGATTAATGTTGCAATAGATGATTTCGGAACAGGAAGTTCATCAATAAATCTTCTTCGTGAGATAAGTTTTGATGTTCTTAAGATAGACAGACAGTTTATCGAATGCAGGAGCGAAAAGGAAAGAAAACTCCTTGAACACATAATTAATATTGCACATGACATTGATTCCCGCGTAATTGCTGAAGGTGTTGAACAGATGGATCAGATAAAAATGCTTAAGGATTACGGCTGTGGTCAGATTCAGGGTTATGTTTTTGATAAACCTCTGAAAAAATCAGAGTTCGAAGAAAGAATGAAAAGGAAAAAATATGGTTAAAAAATCCTCTGTTATCGTTTAAAAGCGGTAACAGAGGATTTTTTATTTCATAATAGAATGAAATGCTTCTGATATTTGTTCTGAATCAATACCTGAAAAACCGATGATAACAGAATTATCAGGAATATCTGAAACAGGAAAAGAATAGTATTCCGTCAATCCGTGAATTTTTACGCCGGCTTCGGCTGCGGATGAGATGATTTCGTTCTGACTGATACCGTTTTTGAAACTCAGAACAATGTGAAGTCCGGAGCCTTCGCCGGATATTTCTGTAATATTACCAAGCGAGCTGCTTTTTATATTGTTTATAATTGTGTCGCGCCTTTGTCTGTATATTTTTCTTATTCGGTTAATATGCCTTTCAAAATGTCCTTCCTGCATAAATGAAGCAAGTGTGTACTGTTCGAAAACCGGTACGGTACAGGAGTAAAATCCAAGCCGGTCTGAAAATCTTCGGGCAAGATTTTCGGGGAGAACCATATATCCTATTCGGATTGAAGGAGCAAGAGTTCTTGTAAAAGTATTGATATATATAACGCGGTTGTTCTGATCCAGACTAAAGAGAGGGGACGCCGGACGGCTTCCATAACAGAATTCACAGTCACAGTCATCCTCTATAATATATCGCTCAGAGCGGGAATATGCCCACTTGAGAAGTTCGTGTCTCCGAGTCACCGGCATTGTTATTCCAAGAGGAAAATGGTGTGAAGGAGTTACATGAATAACATCTATTCCAAAACCTGATATAGCAGATATGCTGGCCCCTTTATCGTCCATGGGAACAGGAAACACTCTAGAAGTGTTTAGACTGAAAATATCGTAGATTCTGCGGTATCCGGGATTTTCAACTCCATATGCCATATCACGCCCAAGCAGCTGGATAATAAGGCAGAGGAGATATTCAGAGCCGGCACCAATAACTATTCTTTCCGGAGAGACGTTCATTCCACGAAAACGGTGGAGATATTCAGCAATTTCTTTACGCAGTTCCGGAATCCCGCGAAAATCACATGAATTAAGCAGGTCAGTTGTTCTCAAGTTAAGAGTTGAACGCGAAAGTTTTGCCCATACAGAAAAAGGAAACAGTGATGTATCGGCGAGGCTTGTACTGAAATTATATTTTATTTCACCAGTTGTTTCAGCCTGCTTATCCGATTCTTTTTCTGATAACGGAATATCAATTCCTTCAACGTAAAATCCGCTACCGGCACGGGAATTTATATAGCCTTCCGCCAGAAGCTGTGCATAGGCGTTTTCAATCGTTACGATACTGACATTCATATGGGATGACATCGCTCTTTTGGAGGGGAGCTTTTCCCCGGCTTTTAATTTTCCTGACTCAATCTCTGATCTTATATAGCTGTAAATCTGCATATATATCGGAGTTTTACTGGTATTGTCTATCTGAATAGTAATCATGCAAACCGACCTTATAAAATAAACTAAAACCGACTATTTCGTTAATGCTGGTTTTGTGATATCATTATAACATATCAAAAAATAATTTTCAAGGAGAATTTATTATGGAAAATAAAAGATATCAGTTAAACAAAGAACTCGCTCAGATGCTTAAGGGCGGTGTTATTATGGACGTTACAACACCGGAACAGGCAAGGATTGCTGAGGCAGCAGGTGCATGTGCAGTTATGGCACTTGAGAGAATACCGGCTGATATCAGAGCTGCAGGCGGTGTTTCAAGAATGAGTGACCCTAAGATGATTAAGGGTATTATGGATGCAGTATCAATTCCGGTAATGGCAAAGTGCAGAATAGGACATTTTGCAGAAGCACAGATTCTTCAGGCAATTGAAATAGATTATATAGATGAAAGTGAGGTCCTTTCACCTGCTGATGACAGATACCATATTGACAAGAGACAGTTTGATGTACCTTTCGTATGCGGTGCAAAGGATCTTGGTGAAGCATTAAGAAGAATAAATGAAGGTGCTTCCATGATTCGTACAAAGGGAGAACCTGGCACAGGTGACGTTGTTCAGGCTGTTCGTCATATGAGAATGATGAATGCTGAGATAAGAAGACTTCAGTCAATGAGTGAAGATGAACTTTACGATGCAGCCAAGGAGCTTCAGGTTCCTTACGATCTCGTTGAATATGTTCACAGCAACGGCCGTCTTCCTGTAGTAAACTTTGCTGCCGGCGGTGTTGCAACACCTGCTGATGCTGCTCTTATGATGCAGCTTGGTGCAGAAGGCGTGTTCGTAGGTTCAGGAATATTCAAGTCAGGAAATCCCTGTCTCTTATACACATCTCCGAGCCCACGAGACAGGCAGAAATCT
>CAMCOJ010000086.1 GCA_945876405.1 uncultured Ruminococcus sp. | reverse complement strand
AGATTTCTGCCTGTCTCGTGGGCTCGGAGATGTGTATAAGAGACAGAGCTTACAATGCGTCTTACAGAAGTAAGAAAGAACGGCACACTTGTATATCTCAGACCGGACGGAAAGTCACAGGTTACTGTAGAATATGATGACGGAAAGCCGGTAAGAGTAGATACAGTAGTTATCTCAACACAGCACAGTGCGGCAGTTTCTCTTGAAGATATAAGAAAAGACATTATGGAAGTAGTTATTAAGGAAGTTATTCCTGCAGAGCTTCTTGATGAAAATACAAAATACTTCATCAATCCTACAGGCAGATTCGTAACCGGTGGTCCTATGGGTGACTGCGGTCTTACAGGAAGAAAGATTATCGTTGACACATACGGCGGTTACTCAAGACACGGCGGTGGAGCATTCTCTGGTAAGGATCCGACGAAGGTTGACCGTTCTGCTGCCTATGCTGCACGTTATGTTGCAAAGAACGTAGTTGCTGCCGGACTTGCTGACAAGTGTGAAGTTCAGCTTGCATACGCTATCGGTGTTGCAAAGCCTGTATCAGTACTTGTTGACACATTCGGCACAGGCAAGGTGGATGAAGACAGGATTGCAGAAGCAGTAAACAAGGTGTTTGACCTCAGACCTGCTTCAATTATTGAAACACTTAACCTGAGAAAGCCTCAGTACAGAAAGCTTGCTGCTTACGGACATATGGGACGTGAAGATCTTGGCGTTGCCTGGGAAAAGACAGACAAGGTTGATGCTCTTAAGGAAGCGGTTAAGTAATGTACAGAGTTCTCATTGTTGAGGACGAGCCTGCGATTGCAGAAACTATGAAAAAACAGATAGAGTGCTGGGGAAATGAAGCAGCCTGCGTAACGGATTTTCAGAATGTCGCTGCGGAGTTTGCTTCATATGATCCCCATCTTGTTCTGATGGATATTATGCTGCCGTTTTACAACGGCTATCACTGGTGTACAGAGATAAGAAAAATCTCCGATGTGCCAGTGATATTTGTTTCCTCAGCCTCTGATAATATGAACATAGTTATGGCAATGAATATGGGTGGCGATGATTTTATCACCAAGCCCTTTGACCTTACTGTCCTCACAGCAAAAATAAATGCTCTGCTCAGAAGAACATATGATATGGGCAGCAGGATATCTGTTCTTGAGCATAACGGTGCAGTTCTGAATCTTGGTGATGCCACTGTCACATATCAGGGAAATAAAACCGAGCTTACCAAAAATGATTTTCTCATACTGAAAACCCTTATGGAAAACAAAGGAAAGACGGTAAGCAGGGATACGCTGATGACAAAGCTGTGGCAGATGGACTGTTACGTTGAAGAAAATACTCTGACGGTAAATGTTACACGTCTGAGGAAAAAACTCGAACAGGCGGGGCTGAAGAATTTTATAAAGACTAAGGTCGGGGCAGGTTATATAATAGAATGAAAAATATATTTGAGCTGATACCAGGATTTATCAGAAAGCTGCGTGCAGAGATATTTTTATTTCTTTCAGCCGTAATTATTTTTGCGGCTGTATTTTATCTGTACAGTTCGGATATCGATGCTGTACTCTATGCGGCACTGCTTTGTCTGGCTTTGTTTGCAGCTGTATTTTTCATAAGATTTATAAACTTTTACAGACTTCACGCCAAGCTTCAGACTATCAGTAAAAATGTATCGGTGTTAGCATATGAACTGCCGGAAACCGGGGATACTCTCAGTTCTGACTATTCAGAGATAATATCTGCTCTTGCTGCACACTGTTCTGAAATTGAAAATGAATTTCAGAATCAGAGAACAGAGAGCATTGATTTTTACACAACCTGGGTTCACCAGATAAAAACTCCGATAGCTGCTATGAACATGATTCTTCAGTCGGAGGATACTGACGAAAACCGTCTGCTCCAGTCGGAACTCTTCCGTATAGAACAGTATACGGATATGGTTCTTCAGTATTTCAGGCTTGACAGCAGTACAAATGACCTTGTTATCCGTTCGTACCGTGCTGACGAACTGATAAGGGCGGCGATAAGAAAGTATGCACCTTTGTTTGTAAGAAAACGCATTTCCCTTGTCTGTAACCTCAGTGAAACAGAGATTGTAACCGATGAAAAGTGGTTCACCCTTATTATTGAACAGCTCCTTTCAAATGCTGTAAAGTACACAAATGCCGGAACGGTAACTATTGAATGCAGCGAGGGATTAATCAGCATAAGTGATACCGGCATAGGTATGGCGGCTGAGGATATTCCGCGTATTTTTGAAAAGGGATTTACCGGATACAACGGAAGAGAGGGAAAGAAATCAACAGGTCTCGGTCTGTATCTGTGCAGGAAGGCAGCCGACAAGCTCGGACTTGATATTCGTGCAGAATCAGAAGTGGGTAAGGGGAGCACATTTTATATTGTTTCAGGCAAAGGAACTGTTCTTACAGAATAACCTTACAAAAATGTCACATTAAAGAGCCGGATTGTCACACAAAAAGATGTTGTGACATCCGGCTTTCGTGGTATAATAGGAACACAGAAAAAAATAAGGAGGACAAACAGATGCTTGAAGTAAAAAATATAGAAAAAATCTACACAACCCGTTTCGGAGGAAATCAGGTAAGGGCTCTTTCAAATGTTTCCTTTTCAGTTGAAGACGGAGAATATGTTGCCATAATGGGTGAGTCGGGTTCGGGCAAGACGACACTTCTGAATATACTGGCGGCACTTGACAAGCCGACTAAAGGTGAGGTAATACTGGGCGGGAAAAATCTTGCTAAGGTAAAGGAGAAGGAGCTTTCAGCTTTCAGAAGGAATAATCTTGGTTTTGTATTTCAGGACTTTAATCTGCTTGATACATTTTCACTCAGGGACAATATTTTTCTGCCTCTTGTTCTTTCAGGCAAGGGATACAGGGAGATGGAGGAAAAGCTTGAACCGCTTGCAAAGATGCTGGGTATAGAGAAGCTTTTGGACAAATTTCCTTACGAAGTATCCGGAGGCCAGAAACAGAGAGCTGCGGTTGCAAGAGCCGTTATAACAGATCCGGAACTTATCCTTGCCGACGAACCTACGGGTGCGCTTGATTCAAAGTCCGCAGACAGCCTTCTGAAAATATTTTCGGAACTCAACGCCTCGGGGCAGACTATACTTATGGTTACCCACTCGGTAAAGGCGGCAAGCAATGCGGGAAGAGTGCTTTTTATCCGTGACGGCGAAGTATTTCACCAGCTTTACAGAGGAAACAGTACAAATGAGGAAATGTACCGGAAGATTTCCGATACACTTACCCTTCTTGCAAGGGGAGGTGAGGAAAAATGAAATCCTCAATGTATCCTAAGATAGCACTGAGCAATATAAAGAAAAATGCCCGTGTTTACATTCCGTATATCATAACGTGTATTTTTACAGTTTCCATGTTCAGCATAATGAAGTCGCTCTCTGTAAATGATGATGTAGCTTCAATCAGCACTTCAGTTTCAGAAGTTCTCGGATTTGGAAATGGCGTAATGGCTGTTTTTTCGTTCATTTTTCTGTTCTATACAAACAGTTTTCTCATGAAAAAGAGAAAGAAGGAATTCGGACTTTTCAATATTCTGGGAATGGAGAAAAAGCATATTTCACTGATTAGTGCATATGAGAATCTGTTCTGTGCAGCAATCGGAATCGGCGGAGGGCTGGGAATATCATTTCTCCTTGAAAAATTTATGTATATGCTTCTTGCAAAGATAATAGGTGTTTCAACCGTTCCGAAGTATCATTTTTCGCCGGATGCATTTAAAATTACAGTTTTATTTTTCAGTGTACTCTTTGTATGCATTTACATAAATTCAGTCAGAATAATATACAGAACGAAGACGATAGAGCTCCTCAAAAGTGATCATTCGGGTGAACGTGAGCCGAAGGCAAGGTGGATAATTGCTGCTGCCGGTCTGATTTGTCTTGGTGCAGGTTACTGGCTTGCGCTTTCTGTTGAAAATGCAGTTGCAGCAATAACAATGTTTTTTGCCGCCGTAATTCTCGTTATTGCCGGTACATATATGCTTTTTACCACCGGAAGCATTGCACTTCTGAAAATCCTTAAGAAAAACAAAGGGTATTACTATAAGACGAGCCGGTTTATCAGTGTTTCGGGAATGATTTACCGTATGAAGCAGAATGCTGTGGGACTTTCAAATATATGCATTCTCTCTACCATGGTGCTGGTTGTTGTTTCAACAACAGTTTCACTCCTTTTCGGAGTGGAGTCAATTGCAAAGAACAATTGTTCTGATGACTTTGTAATATATGCAGACAGTTCGATTGAACATCTTGAAGAAACAATAAGAGATTTTGCTGAAGATGAAGATGTAGAGATAAAGAAATTACAGAAGTATAATTCACTCACTTTCTCAGGTGTCAGGGAGGAAAGCAGCATAAGGGTTATTTTTGATAAAAACTATGATGATTTTTCAAAGATATGCATAATTTCTGCATTTACCGCAGAAGATTACAGAAAAATGACCGGTTTTGACGTTTCGCCTGCAGAGAATGAAGTGTATATTTTCTGTAACAGAGGAAAAATAACAGGAAGCAGTCTCAGTATCGGGGACACGGAGTTCAGTATAAAGGGTGAGATTAAGGAAATTATCCGCAACGGAGCGGCTGAAAAAAATGTTGCAGAAACAATTTATCTTGTTGTAAGTGATTATATAGTACTGGAAAGACTTTGCGAAATACAGAAAAATGCGTACGGAGACAACGCGAGTGTGATAAATACATGCATAAATTTCAGTACAGATGCCAGCGAGGAAAGACAGCTTGCACTATATGACAGGATTCTTGAATTTGATACTGCGCAGGACAAATATATGCTTTCAGATAATTACATTGCGACCAGAAGAGGTGCGTATGAACTTACAGGCGGTCTTTTCTTCATAGGTATATTCCTGGGGCTTATGTTTGCTGTGGCGACTGTAATTATAATCTATTACAAACAGATTTCCGAAGGCATGGATGACAGAGGCAGATTTGAAATACTTCAGAAGGTGGGGATGAATCGCAGTGAAATAAAGAAATCAATAAATTCCCAGGTGCTTACTGTATTTTTCCTTCCTCTGTGTGTTGCAGGAATTCATATAATTTTTGCATTCCCTATGGTACGAAAAATACTTCTTGCCCTTGGACTTACGGATACACCACTGTTTATCAGGTGTACTATTCTGTGCTTTGCAGTTTTTGCTGTGCTCTACGCTATTGTTTACACAATGACATCACGTACTTATTACAGAATTGTAAGTGAATAACAACAGAAAAATGCATCCTTCCGGAATACAGGGAGGATGCATTTTTTTATACTATTATCAAGCCGGGGAGGATATACTGATTATACTGAAAGGTGAAACTTCTATCTCGCATAAATACAATGTAATACACTCAAAAACAATTGATATTTTCCTCATTTTTCAGTATAATAGTTTTGATACTATAAAATTGAAAGGAAAATAAACCTTGAAAAAATTACTGAAATACTTCGAAGGATACAAAAAATACCTCTTCCTCGGACCTTTTTTCAAGCTTCTTGAAGCTGTTTTTGAACTTATTGTACCGCTTGTTACAGCTAAAATAATTGACGTGGGAATTTACAGCGGTGACAGGGACTATATAATTAAGATGAGCCTTGTTATCATTTTTCTCGGACTCGCCGGGCTTGCATTTGCACTCACCTGTCAGTACTTTGCAGCAAAATGCGCCTATGGGTTCGGAACAAAACTTCGGACAGCACTTTACAGACATATCAATTCACTGTCCAGAACTGAAACAGACAGATTAGGTGCTTCGACGCTGACAACCAGACTGATAAATGACACCAATGCAGTCCAGACCGGTATAAACATGGGCATAAGACTGGCTACCCGTTTACCTTTTCTTATCATAGGTGCCATAATCATGGCTTTATCACTCGATGTGAAACTGTCGCTTGTTTTTCTGGTAACTGCACCTCTTATAGCATTTATCATCTATAAAATAATGAGCCGTTCCATCCCTATGTATGGCGCCAATCAGAAGCGGCTTGACAGAATCTCAATGCTTACAGGTGAAAACCTTGAAGGCGTGAGAGTTATCCGTGCTTTTTCAAGACAGAAGGAAGAGACGGAAAAATTCTGTGATGCCAGTGACGAATTCAGCCGTCACGCTGTTATGGTGGGGAAGATATCATCCGTACTTAACCCTGTAACATTCATGATTATGAACCTCTCAGCCGCACTTATAATATGGGCAGGAGGATACCGTGTAAACAGCGGCAGTCTGACACAGGGAGATATAACCGCATTTGTAAGCTACATGACTCAGATATCACTTGCACTTATAGTTCTTGCGAATCTTATTGTATTTTTCAACAAGGCGGCCGCCGGTGCCCGGCGAATCGCTGATGTATTTGAGGTGCAGTCATCCATGAAAGACGGAAATGACGATATAGTACCTTCAGAGGAACCGGTAATCGAATTTGATGATGTAAGCTTCAGCTATGCGGATTCTTCTGCAAACTCTGTTGACAATATTTCATTCAGCCTGAAAAGGGGCGAGGTGCTTGGTATAATAGGCGGAACCGGAAGCGGTAAATCCACCATAGCAAATCTTCTTCCGAGATTTTACGATGCGACCGAAGGAATTGTAAAAATATACGGAAAAGATATACGGAGCTATAAGCTTTCACAGGTCAGAAGATTTGTAGTTTCCGTACCGCAGAAAGCCTCTGTAATTTCAGGAACTGTTGCGGAAAATATACGGATGGGAAAACCGGATGCTTCTGACGAAGAAATTACTGAAGCACTTAAAACAGCTCAGGCATATGATTTTATCGAAAAACTTCCGGAAGGAATAAATGCACCTGTGCTTCAGGGCGGAAAGAATTTTTCAGGCGGACAGAAACAGAGACTTACTATTGCACGTGCAGTTGTTTCAAAACCTGACGTACTTATACTTGACGACAGTACAAGTGCTCTCGATATGCAGACTGACTACCGTCTGAGAAAAGCAGTGTCGGAAAATCTCAGAGACACAGCAGTGATTATGATTTCCCAGCGTGCCACTTCCCTGAAAAATGCTGACCGGATACTTGTTCTTGAGGACGGACAGTGTGTCGGCTCCGGAACACACGATGAACTTGCACAGAGCTGTCCGGTGTACAGGGAAATTATCGAGATACAGAAGGCAGGTGAATGAACATGAAGACACTGAAAAAAATATTTTCATACACAGCAAACTACAGGAAAAATCTTATTGCTGCTGTAGTATTTGCCGCTGCAGGAGTAGTCGGCTCGCTTATTGTTCCCATACTCACCGGTAAGGCTATAGACTATATTACCGGACCGGATGATGTTGATTTCGGCAGGGTTGGAAAAATACTTCTTGTCCTTGCCGCTTCAGTAATCATCAGCGGATTTTCCCAGTGGATAATGGCACTGAACACAAATATCCTTTCCTGCAATACCGCAAGAGATATCCGGAATGAATTTTTTATTAAACTCAACAAGGTTCCGGTAAGCTATATTGATAAAAATTCAAAAGGCGACTTTATCAGCCGTTCCACAAATGACATCGAGATAGTTTCAGATGCACTGACGCAGGGATTTACGCAGTTCTTTACCGGAATTATTACGATCATCGGTACACTTGTCTTTATGCTGTTAATTGACTTCCGCATTGCACTTATTGTAATCGTACTGACACCGCTTTCTCTGCTCTGTGCAGCGTTAATAACAAAGCTTTCACACAACGCATTTACAAAGCAGTCTGTTATCCGCGGCAATCTTTCAGGATTTTCCGATGAGATGATAAAAAATCAGAATATAGTCAAGGCATTTGGCTATGAAAATGAAGCTGAAGAAAAGTTTGAAAAGCTCAACTCTGATTTTGGCAGTGCAGGTCTCAGGGCAACATTTTTCTCCTCAATTTCAAACCCTTCAACCAGATTTATTAACGGTATGATTTATGCACTGGTTGGCATGACAGGTGCGTTAAGAGCTGTGAGCGGAAATATCTCAGTCGGAACTCTC
>CAMCOJ010000085.1 GCA_945876405.1 uncultured Ruminococcus sp. | reverse complement strand
GCACAAATGATCTTTTATTTAAAGAATGCGTAGTGAGAAGAGAAATTGAAAAAGAAATTTCTGGTGAATTCACAGAAAGAGGATACAGTGAGATAATCACACCTGGTCTTGAATTCTTCGATGTATTTAATTTAAATTCACGACATTTTCCTCAGGAAGACCTGTATAAACTATCAGACCGTAAGGGAAGACTTCTTGTTCTAAGACCTGAATCAACCATGCCGATTGCCAGAGTGGTAGCTACCCGTCTTAAGGAGGCAACACTTCCTCTCAGACTCTGCTATAATCAGTGTGCATACAATGTAAGCACACAGATGCGGGGCAGAAGTGATCAGGTTGTTCAGGCTGGTATAGAACTTATTGGGTCATCAGACAGAATCACAGATCTGGAAGTTATAGAAACAGCGGCTGCTGTACTTGAAAAATGCAGCCATGGAAACTATTCACTTGAAATCGGTGATATCGGATTTTTCAAGGAACTTATGAATCAACTTAATGTTGATGATGACGAAAAGGAAACAATAAGAGATTTAATCGAAACAAAGAACTATCCTGCACTTAACGATGTTCTTGATGCTATTGGTGACACGAACGTTACAAGAGCCCTTAAGATGCTGCCGCGTCTGTTTGGCGGTGAGGAAGTATTTGAAAAGGCAGCAAAGCTTTTCTCAGATGAGAGAACTGATGCGGTTCTTGCAAATCTTAAGGAACTGTTCAAAGACATTGAAAAGCTTGGATGCAAGGGAAAGATTACAGTCGATCTTGGTATGGTAAACAAAACAGATTACTATACGGGCGTAATTCTTAAGGGATATATGGAAGGATACGGTGAACCTGTTATCTCAGGCGGACGTTATGACAAGCTTATCGCTGAGTTTGGTTATGATGTTCCTGCAACAGGATTTGCTGTGAATGTAGATGCAGTTGCAAAGATTCGTTTAAGAAATGAAAAGCCGGTGATGAAAAAGGCAGATGCAATTGTATTTGCTGAAAAAGGGTACGAGATGAAAGCTGTTCTTCACGCAAGATCACTTCGCAGAAATGGAAATATCATTGAGATGGCTGCATTCAGCGATATTGAAAAAGTAAAAAAATATGCTGAGGAATTAAAGATTCAAAAGATTATCTCAGTTGGTGAAACAGTTTCAGAATTATAATACCGAAAGGAAGTTACATAAATGTCTAAACCATTAAGAATAGCTCTTACTAAGGGGCGTCTTGAAAAGGATACAGTAGGACTTCTTGAAAGCCTTGGCTTTGACTGTACAGAAGTTCATGAAAAGGGAAGAAAACTTATTCTCAGCATTCCTGATGCCAATCTTGAAGTAGTACTTGCAAAAGCAGCTGACGTAATTACATATGTTGACAGAGGTGTATGTGATATGGGTGTTGTCGGCAAGGATACAATCATGGAAATGCCGGGTAAATTTTTCGAGATAGTAAATCTTGGATTCGGAAAGTGTAAATTTGCTCTTGCTGCAAAGAAGGGCGTTGATTTTTACGAAGGCTTTGGAGTAAAAACTATTGCAACGAAGTATCCTAACGTTGCAAGAACATTTTTCGAAGCCAAAGGTATGGACGTTGAAATAGTTAAGATTGAAGGTTCAGTTGAACTTGCACCTCTTCTTGATCTTTCTGACGGGATAGTTGATATTGTTGAGACAGGTACTACACTTAAGGAAAACGGACTCGAAGTTAAGGAAGATATAGCGCCTATCGCAGCAAGACTCATTGTAAATACAGTTAGTATGAAGATGCGCCAGCAGGAAATTGAATCTCTCGTTGAAAAGATTGAAAAAAAGATTTCGGAATAACAGAAAGGCAGTATTGATATGATAAGAAAAATATATGCTAACGGTACTGATGAAATAAACTTTCTCAAAGAACTTGATGCCAGAAATGTTGAAACAGACAGGAAAGTTACTGAAGTAGTCAGTGAGATAATTGAAAACGTACGAAAAAACGGTGATGAAGCAGTAAAAAATTACACACTCAAATTTGACGGAAATCTCCCAAAATATTATGAAGTGCCTCGCGATGTGATAAATGACGCTCTCTCCGAAGCTGATGAAGAGCTTGTAAGTGCTCTTCTTAATGCTATTGAGAATATAAGCGACTTCCACAACAGACAGAAAACAGAAAGTTTTATCGCGCCAAAGAACAACGGAGTGATTCTTGGTCAGAGAGTAAGAGGTCTCGCAAAAGTTGGACTTTATGTACCGGGCGGTACTGCAGCTTATCCGTCGAGTGTGCTTATGAATGCAATTCCGGCAAAGATAGCAGGTGTTGAGGAAATCATTATGGTTACACCTCCGCTCAAGGATGGTACTCCAAACAAGGATATTCTTGTTGCTGCTGCGCTCTGCGGAGTAGACAGGGTATTTATGTCAGGAGGTGCTCAGGCAATAGCCGCTCTTGCATACGGTACAGAAGAAATTCCAAAGGTTGACAAGATTGTCGGCCCTGGAAACATCTTTGTTGCTACAGCAAAGAAGCTTCTTTACGGAACAGTGGATATTGATATGATTGCAGGCCCGAGTGAAATTCTTGTTCTTGCAGATGAAACAGCAGATCCTAAGTACGTTGCTGCCGATCTTATGTCACAGGCAGAACACGATAAGCTTGCCTCAGCAATTCTTGTGACTACAAGTGAGGATATTGCTGACAGAGTTAATGAAGAAATTGTACGCCAGATGTCATACCTTTCAAGAAAGGAAATCATCGAAAAGTCCCTTACTGACTTTGGTGCGGCAATTATCTGCGGCGACAAGGCGACAGCTGTTGAGCTTGCAAACTCAATTGCACCTGAACACCTTGAGGTTCTTTTTGAGAATCCGCTCGAATATATCGGCAAACTTGACAATGCAGGCTCAGTATTTCTTGGACAGTACGCTTCAGAACCACTTGGTGACTACTATGCTGGTCCTAACCACGTTCTTCCTACAAGCGGCACAGCGAGATTTTTCTCCCCGCTTGGCGTTCAAAGCTTTACAAAGCGTTCAAGCTTTATTTACTATACAAGGGAAGCTCTCGAAGAGGCAAAGGATGATATTGTTCTTATAGCTGAAAGGGAAGGACTTACAGCTCACGCAAATGCAATTAAGGTAAGATTTGAAGACTAATTTGCTAAGGAGCGATAAATATGAATACAGGTTCATGGGAAAACAACGTACGTAAGGTAGTCCCGTACGTACCAGGCGAACAGCCGAAGTTCAGTAATGTAATTAAACTTAATACGAATGAAAACCCATATCCGCCTTCGCCTTCTGTCAGAAAAGTGCTTGATGAATACAACTGCGCAGATATGAGACTGTATCCTGATCCGGATGCCTCAGTACTTGTTAATGCTATTGCAGAAAGATATGGTGTAAAATCATCACAGGTATTTGTCGGAGTCGGTTCTGACGATGTTCTGTCAGTTGCTTTTCTCACATTTTTCAATTCAGACAAGCCGGTTCTCTTTCCGGATATCACATATTCATTCTATGATGTGTGGGCTGATGTATACAGGATTCCGTATATTCAGAAACCGCTTGATTCAGATTTCAGAATAAATCCTGATGATTATAAGTGTGAAAACGGTGGAATCATTTTCCCGAATCCAAACGCACCGACAGGCTGCGAGGAAAGCCTTGAAATGATAGAGGATATTGTAAAATCAAATCCCGGTTCTGTTGTAATCATTGATGAGGCGTATGTTGATTTTGGTGCAGAAAGTGCACTGTCGCTTACAGAAAAATATGAAAACCTTCTCGTCGTCCAGACTTTCTCAAAGTCACGTTCAATGGCCGGAATGAGAATAGGTTATGCAATAGGAAATGAAAAGCTGATAAAGTATATGAATGATGTAAAGTTTTCAATAAATTCATATACAATGACTCCGCTCACTATTCTTTGCGGAGCAGCAGGTATAAAAGATGAAGAGTATTTTGTCCGTACAGTAAATAAAATAACTGAAACAAGGGAATACTCGAAAAAAAGGCTTGCTGAACTTGGATTTACATTTCCTGATTCAAAGAGCAACTTTATATTTGCATCGCACAAATCTGTTCCGGCATCCGAAATATTTACTGCACTTAAAGAAAGAAAAATATACGTAAGATACTGGAATAAAGAAAAAATAAACAATCATCTCAGGATATCAGTTGGTACCCGTGAGGAGATGGATGAACTGTTCGGTGCACTGGAGGGAATTCTTAAATGATAAATGAAAGAACCGGAAAGATTACTAGAACAACAAGAGAAACGGATATAGATATTACTGTAAGTCTTGACGGAAACGGAAAAGCAGAGATAGACACAGGTATTGGTTTCTTTGATCATATGCTTACTGCTCTTTCCGTACACAGCGGAATCAGTATGAGCATAAAGGTTAAGGGCGATCTTCATGTTGATGGTCATCATACTGTTGAAGATACAGGAATAGCTCTCGGACAGGCTCTTGCCGCTGCACTTGGTAACAAGTCAGGAATAAAGAGATACGGGACATCATATATTCCAATGGACGAATCTCTTGCCATGACTAGTCTTGATATAAGCAACAGACCTTTTCTTGTATTTAATGCAGAATTTACAAACCAGAGCTGTGGCGGGTATGATGTTTGTCTTACAGAAGAATTTTTCAGAGCATTTGCTTTTAATGCAGGCATTACGATGCATATTAATCTTTTGTACGGAACAAATGATCATCACAAATGTGAGGCAATATACAAATCAGCAGCACATGCACTTAAGGAAGCTGTTACATTTTCTGAAAGCGGAAAGCCACTTTCAACGAAAGGAGTTCTCTGATGATTTCTATCATAGATTACGGTGCAGGAAATATTTTCAGTGTTAAAAATGCACTTGATTACCTTGGACTTGACAGTATACTTACTTCTGATATTAATCAGATTAAAGAAGCTGATGCTCTTATTCTTCCTGGTGTAGGGGCGTTTCCGGGTGCCATGAAAATGCTTGATGATTCAGGAATGACTGATGTTATCAAAGAGGAAGCCTCAAAAAAACCTCTGCTTGGTATCTGCCTCGGAATGCAGATGCTTTTTGATAAAAGCTATGAATTTGAAAAAACAGAGGGTCTTGGTCTTATCAGCGGTAAGGTTGACAGAATAGAAGCACCGGGATATATTATCCCTCATATGGGCTGGAATAAGCTTGAAAAGCTCAATGACTGTCCTCTGCTTCAGGGTATCGGTGATGATGAGTACGTTTATTTTGTTCATTCATATCAGGCATACTGCGATGACAGCAATATAGCAGCGTACAGCGAATACCCGGATAAAGTGCCTGCTCTTGTTACAGACGGAAGTTTTGTATACGGAGCTCAGTTCCATCCGGAAAAGAGCGGAAAGACAGGGCTTCAGATATTAAAGAATTTCGGAGGACTTATAAAATGATTATACTCCCGGCTATAGATATTAAAGACGGAAACTGCGTAAGACTTTTTAAGGGCGACTTTAATACAGTGGAAAAGGTTGCTTCCAATTATCTTGAAACTGCAAAGGGATTTGAGGAAGCTGGTTCTGAATGGATTCACATGGTTGATCTTGATGGTGCAAAGGAAGGCAGACCGGTTAATACAAAGATATATACAGACGTAGCTGAAAAAACAAATCTTAAGGTTGAACTTGGCGGGGGTATCAGAAACCTTGAAACTATAGATGAATATCTTCGCATGGGTATAACAAGAGTAATACTCGGTTCGGTTGCACTTAAAAATCCACGTCTTGTAAAAGAGGCAGTAGACAAATTCGGCAGCGAAAAGATTGTTGTCGGAATCGATGCAATGAACGGCATGGTAGCAACCGAAGGCTGGCTTGAAGCATCGGATGTTAATTACATAGACCTTGCCAATGAAATGATGAAATTTGGCGTAAAGTATTTTATCTTTACAGATATTTCAAAGGACGGAACGCTCTCAGGAGTGAATGCTGAGCAGCTCAGAGCCCTGGCGGAAGGTACTGACAGAAAGTGCAGTATTATTGCAAGTGGTGGAGTCCATACAATTGAGGATATAAAAATCTGCAAAGAGATGAATCTTTACGGTACAATTTGCGGAAAATCAATCTATAAAGGCACTCTTGACTTAAGAGAAGCAATTTCAGTAGCAAAAGGAGAATAACTGATATGCTTGCAAAGAGAATTATTCCATGTCTTGACGTTAGAAACGGCAAGGTAGTTAAAGGCGTTAATTTCGAAGGCGTAAAAGATGTCGGAGATCCTGTTGAATGTGCTGAAGAGTACAACAGGCAGGGTGCTGACGAAATAGTATTTTATGATATTACGGCTTCTTTTGAAGGAAGAGGAGTGTTTCTTGATGTGGTAAGAGATACGGCAAAAAAAGTATTTGTCCCTCTTACAGTAGGCGGAGGAATAAAAACTGTTGACGATATACGTGAAACACTCAGGGCAGGAGCTGACAAGGTGTCTGTAAATTCACAGGCAGTAAAGAATCCTCAGCTTATCAGAGATGGTGCTGATATTTTCGGAAGCCAGTGTATTTGCGTTGGCATCGACGCTAAGAAAATCGCTGATGAAAAGTGGACAGTTTATATCAACGGCGGTCGTGTTGACATGAATCTTGATCTCATTGACTGGGTTAAACAGATTGAACAGCTTGGTGCCGGAGAGATTTGTCTTAATTCAATTGATGCTGACGGCACTAAGGAAGGATTTGACATTAAGATGCTTAAGGCTGTCTGTGATTCAGTTAGTATTCCTGTAATTGCAAGCGGCGGTGCCGGAAAGATTGACGATTTTTCTGAGGTTTTTGAAAAAACAGGAGCTACAGCAGCACTTGCAGCTTCACTTTTTCATTTTAAGGAGCTTACTGTCGGTGATGTCAAGAAACACTGCCGTGAAAAAGGCATTATAATGAGATGATTATAACATATAATACAGGAGAAAATAAAAATGCAGGATCTCGATAAATTTTTTAAAAAGGGAGAACTTATACCGGCTATTGTAAAAGATGTAAAAACCGGTGAGGTTCTTATGCTTGCCTATATGAACAGAGAAAGTCTTCAAAAGACTATCGAAACAGGTTATACATGGTTCTGGAGCCGTTCAAGACAGGAACTCTGGAACAAAGGTGCAACATCCGGTCATCTCCAGAAGGTAATAAGCATGTACGGAGACTGCGATGACGATACACTTCTGGTAAACGTTGAACAGACAGGGGCTGCATGCCACACAGGAAATTACACATGTTTCTTTAATCAGATTATCTGATGGAAAAGAACGTTATATGCAGGGAATTGCCGGATGCGGCAGTTCCCTTATTGTACATTTACAGAGTATGGAGGTACAGAGAAATATGGATAAAACAGCAGCGTCAAAAAGAATAGATGAACTTACCGAAATAATAACCAGACATAATTACAGTTATTATGTCATGGATAATCCGACTGTTGATGACTATGAGTATGATATGCTTATGCAGGAACTCAGAGCACTTGAAGAACAGTTTCCGGAATTTGCAAAGGACAATTCTCCTACCAGGAGAGTAGGCGGAGCGGCTCTTAACAAATTTGAAAAGGTTGAACACAAGGTTCAGATGGGAAGTCTTCAGGACGTATTCGGATTTGAACAGGTCAGGCAGTTCGTGGAAAAATGCACATCAGAACTTGATTCACCTGTGTTTATAGTTGAACCAAAGATTGATGGCCTTTCTGTTTCACTTGAATATCATAACGGAGAATTCTCTGTTGGTTCAACCCGTGGTGATGGTTTTATCGGAGAAGATGTTACAGAAAATCTTAAAACTATTAAATCCATTCCTCTTCAGATTGATAAAAATATTCCTCTTCTTGAAGTAAGAGGCGAAGTATATATGCCAAGGGAAACGTTTTTCAAACTTGTTGAAAAACAGGAACTCAATGATGAAACACCATTTAAAAATCCAAGAAACGCGGCGGCAGGCTCACTTCGTCAGAAAAGTTCAAAGATAACTGCACAGAGAAAACTTGATATTTTTGTCTTTAATATTCAGCAGAACGAAGGAAAAGAGCTTTACTCACACAAGGAATCCCTGGATTATATCAAATC
>CAMCOJ010000084.1 GCA_945876405.1 uncultured Ruminococcus sp. | reverse complement strand
GGGAGTTGAACAAGTATACTTGTTCAACAGTCTGGGAGTTATGCAAGTATACTTATTCAACAGTCCGGGAGTTTCATAAGTATATTATAGCAACAGTCAGTTGAAAAAGCAAGTGCCAAATCAGATTTTTACACTTCTGTAATAATGTGACCATAATTAAAAAGCACTTCATTGATTTCATACTAAGATAAGGCTGTGTCAATTTTTTCTGTCATCTTCACTGATATTTCAGACGGCAATTTCATAAAAAAATATTCTTTTTTTTCATTTCAAAATATGATATAATAAATTAAAATCCAGAACAGAAATTCAGGAGGGTTATTATGATAAAATGGTTTATTGAAATGAATTTTTCTACGCTTATAATTTTACTTTATATGTCAGTATTTTTACTGATAAACTCTATTTTTTCAAAAACGACCAACAGAGTTTTTGCAAACAGCCTCGTCCTCACGGTTATTGAAATGACTGCTTACTGTGCGGAACTCTGGACTGCCGGCTTTGATAAGCCAACGAATCTAAGGATTTTATTCTCCGCAATCGGATACTCTGTACGTCCGATAATAGTGTATCTTTTTGTAAAGCTTCTTTTAAGAGATAAAAAACTTAGTAAAAGATCCCGTTTTCTCATAATAATCCCGATTGTTTTGAATATGCTGATTGCTTTTTCTGCTTTCTTTACCGATATTGCATATTCATATGATTCATCAAACAAATTCGTAAGAGGACCACTGGGATTTTCAACTCATATTGTATGTGTTTTTTATCTTATAATCATGATGATACTTACAGTAAAGAAATTCTGCAGCAAAGACTATTCCGAAGGACTTCTTATTGTTCTTATCGTTTTAGTCAACGTAACTGCTATGATTATGGAATCTTTTTTGGGAATGCACGGTGAAATACGAAGTGCATATTCTCTTTCTATTGTCCTGTATTTTTCATTTTTCTGCATCGAAAACTTCAAAAGAGACGCTCTTACCGGTGCACGTAACCGCCACTGCTTTTACATAGACTCAGAAAAACACAAATCGGATATTTCTGCTGTAGTTTCTGTAGATCTTAATAATCTTAAAACTATAAACGATGTACAGGGACATGCCAAAGGTGATGAGGCAATCTGTGCAACTGTAAATGCAATTGAAAAAGCCATTAAAAAAGGCGGTACACTTTACAGAACCGGAGGAGATGAATTTATGATTATCTGTCTCAGAACTCCTGAAAGTACAGTGGAAAAAATGCTTGAAGAAATACGCAGCCGTATGAAAGAAACTCCTTACACCTGTGCCTTAGGTGCTGCATTTGTTTCAAGTGAAAGTTTTGATCAGATATGTGCACGGGCCGATGCTGAGATGTACAAGGATAAGCAAAGATGCAAAAGTCAGGCAAATACACGTCAGTAACAATTCCGCAGCTTACTGTCTTCCGATAACGGTCATCATCTCATGATTCGGAGTGTATTAATCGATACTTGTTTGGACTTTCTCCGGTACAATTCAGAAACTGACGAAGAAAATACTTTGTATCGTTATAGCCACAGTCTGCGGCAATTGTATTTATTTTTAAGTCTGTTGTAAGAAGGAGATACTTTGCTTTGGAAATACGGCTGTTTATATAATCCTGAAGAAAGCTTATACCAAAACATTTTTTATACATTACCCGCAGATAGCCCGGACTGAACGAATACTTACGGCAAACATCATCAGTTGAGATATCTTCCTGTGGATTAAGATATATACTGTTACGTATTTCCAGCATTTTTTCGTAGTAATTAATATTGTGTTTTTCAATTTTGTTCCTGAGCTGAATATTGATATTTTGAATACATTTCTCCTTCAGATCAGTATATACGTCTTTTTCACTAAAAGGAAGTATACAATGCAGAAAGGAATCCATTCCATAGAAAGAAAGATATGTTCTATGCTGAGTAAGAAATGTTTTCAGATGGTCTTCAACCTGTTCAGCAGAATAGTTTTTAGAGTTTAACAGACATAGAAAAGTAGTATCATTAATTCTTCCGCATATGACATTATGAATTATTCCCAATTGTTTCAGAGCATCAGTTATATCAAGGAGAGAGGCTATTTTATTTGTTTTATCAATATCGTTAAAATCATCATGAAACAGACAGACTTTAAGCATAATTATAAATAATGTCCCTTTGTCTTTAATATCTTTTGAATTGTCAAATGCGATTTTCATTCCGGCATCATTTCTGAGAGCTGTTAATGTATCCTGAGTTTTACCGAGTGTCTGACATTTCATGAGATATCGAATATCATGTTTCAGTCGAAGAAATTCAAGACCGTTTGAAACAGATTTTATCCAGTGCTTGAAGATAATGTCATATGAATCCGGATTATCGTATTTTAATATTGCATATCCAAAAAGACGATTATCAAAAACCAGAGGACTAAAAAAATATGCAGCAGATTTATCAGAACGGAGTAAAATATCTGTAAGTTTGTTTTGGGTTAAACTGAACGAAGAGTTATCAAACCACGGCATTATACTTCTGCATGTCAAATTATCAATTTGTGTGTCGGGCTTATATTCGTACCAGTTCTCGTAAAGACATATAAAGATATCCTGAACATATCGAACAAGGTACTGATATTCTCCAGCTATCTCCATGAACTCATCAAGTGTACGGCAGCTTGTGATTTTTTCTTCCATATTGCTGTTCAGACTCCATTGTTCATACAGCTGATTTGAACGGATAAATTCCAGTTCTTCGTTAAGTTCCGTTTTAAGGAAGCTGCATCGACAACTTATTCCATGGATTATGTTTCCTTTGGGAGACAAAAATTCTTCATTAATGTTAAATTTGATTTTTTTATAAAGAATTTTTACCGCGTCTCGGCCAAGCTGTTTCCTGTTGAATCTGTAGCTGGTAAGCAGAGGTGAATGACTGGTACGCATCATGGAAAAATCAAATCCTGCAACTGAAAGCTTATTGAAAATATTTATGTTTCTTCTGGCGAATTCGTCCTGAAGCCCAAAAGCCATGTAATCGTTAGCACATACAACGGCCTGGGGATATGGTCTGCGTCCCTCTATATATTCTTCGGCAAGTTTTTTTCCGGATTCCAGCCAGAAATCCCCGTATATAACTTTACTTTCATCAAAGGGAATGTTGTGTTTTTTCAGTGCGTTTTTGTACCCCTCTACACGCATATGCGATACTTCTATACAGTCATATCCTGTCAGAAAATCTATATCTGTGAATCCATGTTCTTCAATCATATGATTCACTGTTTCCTCCATATCTTTCTCATTATCCGTGTTGATATGTATCAGGTCCGGAAGCTCAAAATCAGGCAGCATAGATCCTGCAATTATTATCGGAACATCGTTTCTGGCAAGAAGATGTTTATGAATTTTTTTTTGTAATTTCTCACACGGAAACGACTCAGAAAGCATAATAAAACCATCAAACTCAGATAAAAGAATCAAATCGTATATTACATTTTCAAAGGCAAGTTCTCTGTCGCAACAGTTTTCATTATATATGTTTGAAATCACTGAAATATCAATATTATATTTTTTGGCTTCATCAATAATACCGATAATTAGTTCTCGCTGAGCCGTGAAACTGACATCGGCAGCAATGACGCCAAATATCATCCTGTTTTTTGACGACTGCACCGTTTACACCTCTTTTTGGGATATATATATATCTAAGTATACAAATTTCAGAAGAAAAAGTCAATATAATCTGAAACGTTTTGTCCACCTCAAAGTCGATTTATGAGTTGAATTTTTGAATTTTACAGTGATATAATGATAATAACAAAATACTGTGAAAAAATATAATATCACAAAATGTCTGGAGGAATAACACATGAAGCTAAAAAAACTTTGTGCAGCATTGATGTCAGGTGTTATGGCAGTAAGTTTGTTTTCAGGCACACTTACTTCAAAAAATACTGACAGCACCAACTCAATCAGTGATATTCTGGAAAATATTTTTCCGGATGTCAAACCGGCAAAAGTAAACGCAGCGGTAAACAGTAATTTTAGACGACCAATCAACAATGAATCTCCTGTATGGATTGTACACATTGATTCCTGGAATTATGCTGACCCAGAAAAGATAATTGATCTTGTTCCGGAAGATGTACTCCCTTATGTTGTTTTCAATATATCCTTATCTATCAACTGGAGCCCTACAGAACACAAGTGGCTTATGGTACAGGATGGTATAGAATGTGCACATTCATGGATGAAAGCGTGTGCGGATAAAGGTGTCTGGACAATGATTCAGCCTGCAAGCGGAGGTCAGTGTCATTTTCCTGATTATGCCGCAGATTATGATCTCGATAATACTATTTTCGGTGAGTTCTTTAAGGAATATCCAAACTTCATCGGATATAATTACTGCGAACAGTTCTGGGGATTTGCGTCAGCAGATTTTCCTGTTACTTATCAACAGCGCTATGATCACTTTGCAGCACTTTTAAAACTGTGCAATAAATACGGCGGTTATCTGGATGTAAGCTGGTGTGAAAACCAGTGGGGTTCAGCCCTTAACCCTGTAGCTATGCTGAAAACAAATTCCAACTGGGAAAAGGCATGCCGTACATATGCTCAGAACTTTATTCTTGAGGAAAAGTATACACAAGTCGCTTATATCGAAGATGTTGAGAGTGAAGTATATGGTGCATATATTTCAGGTTACTGCGGTAATTACGGTGTCCGCTGGGATGATACAGGCTGGTCTGATTATCCGTGGTCCGGCGATGCCACAAAGGAACAGTATCGTCTTTCCACAAGTCTTCCGATTTATTTTGAGCGTATGGCTCTTAACGGGATGACAGTTATTGATGGTCCTGAACTGGTCTGGGCAGATTGCGTCAAGGGACTCTGGGACGGTACAGACGATGAAGGATATAAATATCGTCAGTGGGACTTTTTTGATCAGTGTAAAAATGTAAACGTTGACATTATGCGAAAGTTTATTGACGGAACAATTCGCATACCAGACAGAAAAGAAGTAATTGACCGTACAAAAGTTGTAGTGATTCAGGATGTAAATTCAGGAAGCAATGATAATAAATATTGTTCATATGAAACACTTTTTGAAGGTCTTTATCGTATCAGTGATGACGGAAATTATAAGGATAACCACAATCCGTACAAGAGTACCGGCAGATATCAGACAATACCGACAGTTTATGCACTTGTTGACGACCTTGCAAAATCCATCCCTGTTCAGATTAAGCAATCCACCATTCCTTCCCGCTGGAGCAGCATTTCTGCAAAGCAGGCAGAATTCAATAAGCTTTATCCGGATTCAACATATGCAAACTGTTATGTGGGTAACAATGAAAATACATGGATTACATATTACAACAGCAAAGTGAGTGTGGGAGACAAAGGTGCAGCTATAGGTCTGAAATACAACACCTGTAAAACTTTTGACATCAAGCATCAGCTTTATGGTTCAGCAGTTATAAATGAATATTCTGATCATATTGACGTTTATATGAATAACTATGATGAGGATGATGCTAAAACACTTAAAACAGAAAACATCACTATTTCCGGTGCAGCTGATAAACCAACTTTTACTGCTAAGGACAGGGGCGTTAATCAGACAGCAAGTGTAATTACGGAAAGCTGGAACAATGGCTCATATACACTTACTGTAAAACATAATGGTCCTGTAGATATTTCTATCAAGTGCTCAGGAAATGAAACCGGACGTCAGACTTCTTACAGAAAATCAACTCAGGTCGCCCCTGATTTTCCTGACTTTTATACTGGTGCCCGCCAGTATGAGGGTGAAAATTTTGATATGAAGAATGTAGAGGGCAATGTAACAAATGGCTGCAACAGTGGTATCACCAGGTATCAGGGTATGGGCTTTGTGAAATTTGGTACAAAAAATAATGCAGCTGTAAAGGATACTGTTAATACAACAAAAGCCGGAACGTTCAAATGGACACTTCGTTACTCAGCGACTTCTGATGTAAAATGTGTTGATCTTTATGTAAACGGTTCTAAGGTGAAAACGCTTAATCTTCCAAAAGGCTCAAATTACAGCGACTGGAAGACAGTTTCTGAAAATATAACTCTCAAATCAGGCGAAAACAAAATTGAACTTAAGGCCTCTTCAGCACTTCCTTGTTCACTTTATCTTGATAACTTCAAGGTTGAAGGTGATTTCGGTGATGCTGTCGTATCAGGCAAAACCATTTCTGCCTTCGAAAAAATTGAGGCAGAGGATTATACATCACAGTCAGGTACAGAAACTGAAGATTGTTCCGCTGGCGGAAAGAATATCGGTTATGTAAACAATGATGACTACATAATGTTTAAGAACGTTGATTTCGGGGACGGTGCAAAAAGCTTCACAGCTTCTGTTGCAACTATAAAAACAGGCGTTGGCATTGAGATGTATCTTGACAGTATGAGCGGAACTCCGTTTGCTCAGTGCGAGATTGCAAGCACAGGCGGCTGGCAGGAATGGAAAACTGCATCAGCTAATATTAGTGCTGTTACAGGAACCCATAACCTCTATCTTAAATTCAAAGGCGAAGGTGAGGACTATCTTCTGAATGTGGACAGCTTTACTTTCGGAAAAACACCTGTAACCCTTAACGGCTCAATTATCACTAACCTCAATGTCATTGACGGAGAAAATATTGATTCCTGGTCAGTAAACTATAATTTCAATAAGGGTTCCAGACTTTTCGGTGACCGTACACTTGTGTGTGAAAGCCTTCCGGACAGTCTCGCAGGAGCAGAATACATAAGAACAGCCTGTGATTCAAAAACAGTTCTTTCCCAGCTTGCCGGATTTACTGCTTCAAAGGATGCAGCAATCTATGTTGCAATGGATTCCCGTGTAACAAATCCAGCACCTTCATGGCTCGACAGCTGGACAAAGACTTCTGATGTAATCACCACCACCGATCCAAACGGAAACATTCTGAATCTGGAACTTTTCAGGAAAAGTGTTAAGTCCGGAGATACAGTAATTCTTGATACAAACGGCGGATCTGTGGAAAGTGTAAACTATATCGTTCTTGCAGGTGAAGATATTCCGGTTTCTGAAAACAATCAGATTCTGATAGGAGATGTTAATTTCAACGGTATTGTTGACGTTACTGACCTTTCAAAATTGTCTATATGGCTTATTGAAAATTATTCTCCTCAGGAAGATGAACTTAAGGCAGCAGATGTTGACAGCGACGGAAAAATCACACTTGCAGATCTTGCAAGAATGAGACAGTATATTTCTCATATTATTGAAAAGTTCTAAAAAAAACGGGTATGTACCTTGGTACATACCCGTTTTTCACAGAAATAAATTGGTTTTCAATTTCTGATATCCTCTGTTTTTATTTAGTGCTTAAATTCAGGTTTCCGGCTTTTTCTTAAAGACATAACCTTATAAATTATTACAGAAGTAAGTGAAATAAACACATCAACCCCGAGACAAATCAGAAATTCCGGTGAAGTCGGGTCATCCACCGAAGCTCCCATAAATGTAGTAAGTATAATTCCCGGTGCTGTTCCTAAAAATGAACCGGAAATATATTTTCTGTAATCCATCCTCATACTGCCCATAACCATACTCACTGCATCATACGGCATACAGCTTATTATACGGAGAAAAAATGCGCTTGCAAAAGTGTGATTTGTTCCAAGATTTCTTACCGTATCAAGTTTGCTGTACTTTTCTGAAAGTCCGTCAACCAGATCAGCCTCTGCATATCTTCCCACAAGGAAAGGCAGAGTTGCCATAATTATAATTCCGATAAGATTAACCGGAACTGCCATATAAATCGGAAGAACCGCACCTGAAAGTGCCGCCAGTACAGCCATAGGGAAAAAGAATGAAAGTGATTTCAGTGCATACATCAGACAAATCACAACCGCAGCCAGAACCGGTTCTTCCGGAGTATATTCAATAAGTTCCTCAACGCTCAGATTCCTCAGTGATGTAAAATATACAACCGCCATCACTGCAAGCATCAAAAGTGGTGCTATCTGAATGATTCTTTTTATTCCTTTACTTTTTTTCTTCATATAATCCGACCTCTCTCTTTATACAGATCATTTTGTTTTATTGTCTGAGTGTATTATAAATC
>CAMCOJ010000083.1 GCA_945876405.1 uncultured Ruminococcus sp. | reverse complement strand
ACACAAGGAGTATCGTCGGCAGCGTCAGATGTGTATAAGAGACAGGTGGAAAGGTATATCCGTGGATTGCAAAGACACGTCATTCAACAGCAGGTGTAAGCCTTATCTCACCGCCTCCTCATCACGATATTTATTCAATCGAAGACCTTGCTGAACTTATTTACGACCTGAAAAACGCAAACAAGGATGCGAGAATTTCAGTCAAGCTTGTTTCTGAAGCAGGTGTAGGTACAGTTGCAGCAGGTGTTGCCAAGGCGGGTGCACAGGTAATCCTTATTTCCGGATATGACGGCGGTACCGGTGCAGCACCGAGAAGCTCAATCTACAATGCCGGACTTCCGTGGGAAATCGGTGTTGCTGAAGCTCATCAGTCACTTATGCTCAACGGGCTCCGTACAAGAGTTGTTATCGAAACAGACGGCAAGCTTATGACAGGACGTGATGTCCTTGTAGCAGCACTTCTCGGAGCTGAAGAGTTCGGTTTTGCAACAGCTCCGCTGGTAACTATGGGCTGTGTAATGATGAGAGTATGTAACCTTGATACATGCCCTATGGGTATTGCAACACAGAATCCGGAACTGAGAAAGCGTTTTGCAGGCAAGCCTGAATATATAGTAAACTTCATGCACTTTGTTGCACAGGAACTCAGAGAATATATGGCAAAACTTGGCATAAGAACAGTTGACGAACTTATCGGACGTACTGATCTGCTCTACAAAAAATCAGACAACGGAAATATTGATTTCAGCGAGATTCTCTGCAGCAGCTTTGAAAACAGCAACCAGTACTTTAAAAAGTCTGATATCTATGATTTTGAGCTTGAAAAGACAGCTGATGAAACTGTACTTATGAAGAAACTCGGTTCTGCTCTTAAAAACAAGACAAAGAAAACTATTGAGACAGAAGTAAAGAATACAGACCGTGCCTTTGGTACACTGTTCGGTGCGGAAATCACAAGAAAATGGGGAGAAGCTGCTCTTGAGGACGATACCTTTACAGTAAAATGCCACGGCAGCGGCGGTCAGAGCTTCGGTGCGTTTATACCTAAGGGTCTTACCCTTGAACTTACCGGTGACAGCAACGACTACTTCGGAAAGGGTCTTTCAGGAGGAAAACTCATTCTTTATCCTTCGAAAAATGCCGGATTCAGAGCTGATGAAAATATCATTGCCGGAAACGTTGCACTCTATGGTGCCACAAGCGGCAAGGCATTTATCAGCGGTATCGCAGGCGAGCGTTTCTGTGTAAGAAACTCAGGTGCTGTTGCAGTCTGCGAAGGTGTGGGTGACCATGGCTGTGAATATATGACAGGCGGTCGTGCAGTTATTCTCGGAAACACAGGAAAGAACTTTGCAGCCGGTATGTCGGGCGGTATCGCCTATGTTCTCGATGAAAGCAGGGATCTTTACACCAGAGTGAACAAGGCTTCGATTTCTCTTGAATCTGTTACGAACAAGTACGATATTATTGAACTGAGAAATATAATAGAGGAACACTTTGAAGCAACAGGTTCTGAAAAAGCAAAGAAGATCCTCGATGACTTTGCAGTGTACATCGGAAAGTTCAAGAAGATTATTCCGCATGACTACGCTAAGATTCAGAGCACTATTCTTGCTCTTGAAGAAAAAGGCATGAGCAGTGAACAGGCTGAGATAGAAGCATTTTACATCAGTAAGAAGGAGGCATAACCCATGGGAAAGCCAAATGGATTTATGGAATTTGAAAGGACAGACAACTCGGCGTGCAGCCCTCTTGAGAGAATAAAAAATTACAATGAATTTCATAGCCCGCTTTCCGAAGAGGAAAGAAAAAAACAGGCAGCAAGGTGTATGGACTGTGGTGTTCCGTTCTGTCAGAACGGTAAGATGCTGAGAGGAATGATATCAGGCTGTCCGCTTAACAACCTTATCCCTGAATGGAATGATCTTCTCTACCGTGATCATAAGGAGCAGGCACTTGAACGTCTGCTCATGACAAATAATTTTCCTGAATTTACTTCACGCGTATGTCCCGCACTCTGCGAAAAGGCATGTACCTGCGGACTTAACGGTGAACCGGTAACAGTCAAGGAAAATGAAAATGCAATTGTTGAATTCGGATTTGAAACAGGGCTTATCAAGGCGGAACCGCCTAAGGTAAGGAGCGGCAAGAAGATTGCCGTTATCGGTTCCGGTCCTTCAGGGCTTGCCGCTGCTGATACTCTGAACAGGCGCGGACACAGTGTAACTGTTTATGAGAGAAGCGACAGACCGGGCGGACTTCTTATGTACGGTATTCCGAATATGAAACTTGAAAAGTGGGTTGTTAAACGCCGTACTGATTTAATGAAGGCTGAGGGTGTTCAGTTTGAAATGAACGCCGATATCGGAAAGACAATACCGGCTAAGGAGATACTTAACCAGTATGATGCAGTAATTTTAGCATGCGGTTCATCAAATCCAAGAGATATAAATGCTCCCGGCCGTGATGCAGAGGGAATATACTTTGCAGTTGATTTTCTGAAGGCAACTACAAAGAGCCTTCTTGATTCAGCAATGGCTGATGATAAGTATATCTCTGCAAAAGGCAAAAATGTTATCGTAATCGGCGGCGGCGACACAGGAAATGACTGTGTGGGAACTTCAGTAAGACACGGCTGTGCCTCAGTTGTTCAGCTTGAAATGATGCCTAAGCTTCCGGATGAAAGAACGGAAAACAATCCGTGGCCTGAGTATCCGAGAGTTTGTAAAACAGATTACGGTCAGGAGGAGGCTGCTGCAGTATTCGGCAGTGATCCGAGAGTTTACTGCACTACAGTAAAGGAATTCATCAAGGATGAAAGCGGAAAACTTTCAGCCGTAAAAACAGTAAAGCTTGAATTTGTTCCTGATGAAAAGACAGGCAGAAATGTTCCTAAGGAAATTGAGGGAAGCGAAAAGGTTCTGCCGTGTGAACTCTGTCTTATTGCAGCGGGATTTTTAGGTGCCCAGTCCTATGTTGCTGATGCTTTCGGAGTTGAACTGAATGCACGGACAAATGTCAGCACGGAAAACGGAAAGTTCAGTACAAATGTTCAGAAGGTATTTACAGCAGGCGACATGCACATCGGTCAGTCACTTGTTGTACGTGCTATCCGTGAGGGCAGGGATGCTGCAAGGGAAACAGACCAGTATCTTATGGGTTATACAAATCTTTAAATTCGTTCAATACTGACAGGAGAAGCGGTGGTTATATGTTTGACTCATTGCATGAAGAGTGCGGAGTTTTTGGTATATATGAAAGCAAAACAGCAGATGTTGCCTCAGCAGTGTACTACGGACTGTATGCACTGCAGCACAGAGGCCAGGAAAGCTGCGGGATAGCCGTCTGTGATGACGGTGTAATAAGTCACAGAAAGTCAGACGGTCTTGTTTCCGAGGCTTTCAGCCGTGAGGATCTTGAAAAACTCGGCAAGGGAAATATGGCAGTGGGACATGTCCGTTATTCAACAGCAGGCGGAAAACTTCACAGCAATATCCAGCCGCTTGTTATAAGGCATATAAAGGGAAATATGGCACTGGCTCATAACGGTAATCTTGTAAATGCAGCAGAACTCAGGAGTGAGTTCGAGATGTCAGGGGCAATATTTCATGCAACATCTGATACGGAAGCTATTGCTTATGTGATTGTTCGTGAGCGTTTAAACTGCGGTTCCACTGAAGAGGCGGTTGAAAAGGCCATGCCGTTTATAAAGGGTGCGTATTCATGTATACTTATGACGGCAACTAAACTTATAGCTTTCCGTGATCCTGACGGTTTCCGTCCTCTCTGTATAGGAAAGACAAATGAGGGTGCATATATCGTATCTTCTGAGACATGCGGACTTGATGCTGTCGGTGCTGAATTTGTCCGCGATGTTGAACCGGGGGAGATAGTTGTTATCTCGGATAACAGAATAGAGTCAATAAAAACTCATGTGAGAAAAAAATCAAATATATGTATTTTTGAGTACATTTACTTTGCCCGTCCGGATTCTGTGATTGAAGGCTGCTCAGTTCACAGGGCAAGGGTACGTGCAGGTGAGATACTTGCACAGTGCAGCCCGGTTGATGCAGATATTGTCATAGGAGTTCCGGACTCCGGACTTGATGCAGCACTTGGATATGCAAACAGGAGCGGTATTCCTTATGGAATGGGTTTTATAAAAAACAAATATGTTGGCAGAAGCTTTATTCAGCCGCATCAGAATATGCGTGAAAACGCCGTAAAGATCAAACTCAACGCAATACGTGAAAGCGTGGCGGGAAAACGTGTTGTCATGATTGATGACTCCATTGTACGCGGTACCACAAGCGCCAGAATAATACGTCTGCTTCGCGAAGCAGGTGCGAAAGAGGTGCATGTCAGAATATCATCTCCTCCGTTCGTACACCCGTGTTATTTTGGAACCGATATTGACAGTGAGGAAAATCTCATTGCATGCCACTGCAGCAGTGCGGAGGAAATTGCGAAGGAGATTGGTGCAGACACACTTGCATATCTGCCGGCTGAAAAATTATGCGAGCTTGCAGACAGAGATGATTTCTGCAGTGGCTGTTTCACCGGAAAATACCCGGTTGATGTGTCCGGTGCAAGCAGTAAAAATAAATATGACGAGAAAATTCATAAGGATTAGTTAATCGGAAAGGAATGTTCATAAATGTGTACTATAATGGGCTTCTGTGCTGAAGACGGAGGAATGGAAATCGTTAAAAGGGGACTTGAAGCTACTGTTTCGAGAGGTCCTGATGACAGCCGTATTATTGATCTTAAGCGCGGTGTGCTTGGATTTCAGAGACTTTCAATCATGGGACTTACACCGGAAGGAATGCAGCCTTTTGAACTTAATGGCAGTTATGTGGTCTGCAACGGTGAGATATACGGTTTCAGAAAAATAAAAGAGGAACTTATTTCAAAGGGATACAGCTTCAGAAGCGACAGTGACTGTGAGATACTCCTTCCGATGTATAAGGAATACGGAACGGAAATGTTTGCAAAGCTCGATGCTGAATATGCCTGCATAATCTATGACGGAGAGACAGGAGAATTTATCGCAGCCAGAGACCCGATAGGAATACGTCCGCTTTATTACGGATATACAGAGAGCGGTGCGGTTGTATTTGCCAGCGAAGCAAAGAACCTGACAAAGGCATGTAAGAAAATAATGCCGTTCCCGCCGGGACATTACTATAAAAACGGTGAATTTGTATGCTACAATGATATAACTGCTGTTGATAAGGTTATATACGATGACCTCGAAAAAGTATGCAGCAATATTCATGACAAGCTTGTTGCAGGTGTTGAGAAGAGACTTGACGCTGATGCAAAAGTCGGATTTCTTCTCTCAGGCGGACTCGATTCCTCGCTGGTTTGTGCTATTGCACAGAAGAAGAGCGAGAAGCCGATAAGAACATTTGCCATCGGTATGAACACAGATGCCATTGACCTTAAGTATGCAAAACAGGTTGCAGACTATATAGGAAGTGACCATACAGAAGTCATCATTACAAAGGACGATGTTCTCGGAGCACTTGAAAGTGTAATAAAGCTTCTTGGTACATATGATATAACAACAATACGTGCAAGCATGGGTATGTATCTTCTCTGCAAGGCGATCCATGAACAGACTGATATCAGAGTTCTGCTTACAGGTGAGATTTCAGACGAACTTTTCGGATACAAGTACACGGATTTTGCTCCTTCTGCAGAGGCATTCCAGCAGGAATCAGTAAAGAGAGTGCATGAACTTCATATGTATGATGTTCTCCGTGCTGACAGATGTATCTCTGTAAACTCTCTTGAAGCAAGAGTTCCTTTCGGTGACCTTGACTTTGTAAAATACGTTATGGCAGTTGATCCTGAAAAGAAACTTAACAAATACAACAAGGGCAAGTATCTTCTTCGTCATGCCTTTGAGGGTGATTATCTCCCGCATGATATTCTTTACCGTGAAAAAGCTGCCTTTTCAGATGCTGTAGGTCATTCCATGGTTGACTACCTCAAGGAATATGCAGCAGAACAGTACACAGACGCTGAGTTTGAAGAAAAATCTTCAGCATACACTCATGCAAAGCCTTTTACAAAAGAATCCCTTCTCTACCGTGAAATTTTTGAAAAATACTATCCTGGAAACAGCGAAATGGTAGTTGATTTCTGGATGCCGAACAAGGAATGGGAAGGCTGCAACGTAAACGACCCTTCAGCCCGCGTCCTTTCCAACTACGGACAGAGCGGCGTATAAGCAGCGAAGGTGCTGCGAAGGTGCTGCGAAGGTGCTGCGAAGGTGCTGCGAAGGTGCAGGGCGACCGCAAAGCCCTGCATAGCAAAAAAATTACAGTAAAGTTTTGACCTGGAGGAAGCCGTAATGAAATTCACCAAAATGCACGGCATAGGCAATGACTATGTCTACGTCAACTGTTTCGAAGAAACCATAGAAAACCCCGAAGAAGTGTCGATAAAAATAAGCGACAGACACTTCGGAATAGGCTCAGACGGACTGGTTATGATAATGCCGTCCGACAAGGCAGATTTCCGCATGAGAATGTTCAACGCTGACGGCAGCGAAGGAAACATGTGCGGCAACGCAACAAGATGTATAGGCAAATACGTCTACGACAACCATCTTACAGACAAAACAGAGATAACCCTCGAAACCAGAAGCGGAATAAAATACCTTACACTTTATCCGGAAAACGGAAAGGTACAGACTGTACTTGTTGATATGGGAAAAGCAATCCTTAACCCTGCTTCCATACCGATGAAGGCTGAAGGGGAAGAGTTTATCAGCAAACCTGTTGAAGTAAACGGAAAAAATGTGAATATCACAGCAGTGTCAATGGGAAATCCTCATGCAGTAACCTTCGTTGACGATGTTGAATCCCTTGACCTTGAAAAAATCGGACCTGATTATGAAAATCACACTCTTTTCCCGGAAAGAGTAAATACAGAATTTGCTAAGATTATTGATGACCACACTGTTATGATGAGAGTATGGGAAAGGGGTTCAGGTGAGACCTGGGCCTGCGGAACCGGTGCATGTGCCTGTGCTGTGGCATGCGTGAAGAACGGTTTCTTCCCGTATGATAAGGAAATAACCGTTAAACTCAGAGGCGGAGATCTTTATATTACTTATAAGAATGACGGTACTGTTCTTATGAGAGGACCGGCAGAAACAGTGTTTACTGGCAGTATAGAAATTTGACGGAGGATAACTACAATGGTTAAAATAAATGAAAACTTTCTTTCGATGAAGAAGAATTATCTCTTTATAGATATTGCAAAGAGAATAAAGGCATTTTCCGAGGCAAACCCGGACAAAACACTTATCAGGATGGGTATAGGCGATGTTACCCAGCCGATAGCACCTGTTGCGGTTGAAGCAATGAAGAAGGCTGCAGATGAGATGGGACAGGCAGAAACATTCCGTGGCTATGAAGACAGCGGTGCCGGTTATGATTTCCTGAGGGAAGCTGTTTCCGGATACTATAAAAGTTTCGGAGTTGATGTCCCTGCGTCAGATATCAGAATAAATGACGGTGCAAAGTCTGACTGCGGAAATATTGTTGATATTTTCGGAGACGGAAATACTATTCTGGTTACAGACCCGGCTTATCCGGTATATGTTGATTCAAATATGATGGCAGGCAGAGAGGTTATTTATGCTGACTCTGACGAATCAAACGGATTTGCAGCAATGCCTGATTACAGTGTTCATGCAGATATCATTTATCTCTGCTCACCAAATAATCCTACCGGCTCAGTTTACACAAAGGAACAGCTTAAGGAATGGGTGGACTATGCTCTTAAAAATGAAGCGATAATTATTTTCGACTCTGCTTACGAGGCATTTATTCAGGACAAGGAGCTTCCGAGAAGCATCTACGCTGTTGAAGGTGCAAAAAAATGTGCCATCGAAATGTGTTCACTTTCCAAAACAGCAGGATTTACAGGGATGAGATGCGGATATACGGTTGTCCCTGATGAGCTGACTGTAAAATCATCTACAGGAGCGGAAGTGAAGATTGCAGACCTCTGGAACAGAAGAGAGGGAAGCAAGTTCAACGGCGTTTCCTATCCGGTTCAGCGTGCTGCAGAAGCAGTATTTACAGAAGAAGGTCAGAAACAGATAAGACTGTCTCTTATACACATCTGACGCTGCCGACGATACTCCTTGTGT
>CAMCOJ010000082.1 GCA_945876405.1 uncultured Ruminococcus sp. | reverse complement strand
GATTTCTGCCTGTCTCGTGGGCTCGGAGATGTGTATAAGAGACAGTCTTGATTCTTTGTTGCCTCATTCTCCACAAGGTACTTCTTATTCTTAATCGTAGCATGAACCATAAAAGCAACCGTTTTATACTCAGGCTCCGGCAGACCGGCTTCTTCCATTTCTCGATACATACGGTCTACACCTTCACCGAACTCACGCACATATTCATATTCGTGTAAAAGCTGTGCCATCTTTGGATTTCTTGAAAAATGTATCTCACGCATATTGTTAAGGCGCACAGTTCCCGGAAGTGTTCCCGGACTCTCCACCGTAATATGGTCATCAAACATCTTTATCTGAATATCTGTACCCTTTATGCTGTAATCACGGTGCGCAATCGCATTCACAATTATCTCTTTCCATGCAAATTCCGGATATTCCGGTTCTGTCACAAAACGTGCATCCGGCCCAAGATAAATATGCTCCTTAATCTGTGTTCTCACATACTCAATGGTCTGCTCTACCAAATCAAGAATGCGACCTTGAAACATCTTATCTAATGAAGCTTTTGCTAAACCGTAAAATCACTCTATTTTTTCAATAACAGGGTCATTTGCAGAAATGACATCAATTACGTGGTCACATGCATATATCCCGAAATGTTTTCCCACTCCCGGCCAAGAATGATCTTCTGTATGAATTATTAAAGTATCTAGCATATCTAACATTCTTGATTTCTCAAATTTAATAAAATACTGTCCTTTTCTAACTTCATACTCATCCCAGAAAGTATAAGATTCATTTCTCGTAAGGTGAAGCATATAACTCTCAAAAGTTATTCTATATTCATCACCATTTTCTACTCCAATTTCAATTACCAGAGTATTTAATGGTTCACCTTCACCTATTAGTTCTTTACAAGAAATAATATATGGTGGAAATTTTCCACATACAATATTCTCTGTCCCAAATTCTATCATTGCAGCTCTCCTTAGGAGGGGTGACACTATTCGCGGACACCATAATTCTACCAATACGATTCCGGCGCACAACTGATGTTTCAACAAATTTTTGCACCCCTCTTAAAATCTATGGTTCTATATACATTTTTTCCTGCTAAAAACACAGGTATATATTTCTCAAAAAAGCCCTGAAACCCGCTTAAACAGGGGCTTTGCGCGACAGTAAGCAGACAGTCTCCACATGACAAGTCCCCGGAAACAGATCGCACCCTCTTACGCGCTTAAGCTCATACCCGCTCTCCTCACTGCAAAGAATCTTACAGTCTCTTGCTGCAGTCGCAGGATTACATGAAATCATTACAATCTTTTCCGGTGCCATCTTCACTATCGCCTCAAGTGAAAGTGCATCGCATCCTTTTCTTGGCGGGTCTACGATAATGACATCCGGTCTTTTTCCTTCCTTCTGAAGCCTGTCTGCAATCTCGCCGGCGTCGCCGCAGATGAAATCTGCATTTTTAATGTTGTTTGCTTCCGCGTTGACTTTAGCATTCTCAACCGCCTGTTTTACGACTTCCACGCCTGTCAAGTGATTTATCTTGTCAATCATCGAGAGACCTATTGTGCCCGCTCCGCAGTAGAGATCAAATACTTCTTCATCACCTTTAAGGTCTGCAAACTCCGCTGCAATACTATAAAGCTTTTCAGCTTGCTCCGTGTTCACCTGATAAAAGGACATCGGTGAAAGAGAGATTTTGTTTCCGCACATTATATCCGTTATATTATCAGTGCCCCACACCGTTATATTCTTTTTCCCGAGAATGACATTTGTCTTTTCCGGATTCAGATTTACAATAACGCTCTTTACATCAGGGAATTTTTTCAGGAAATCTGTGGTTTCAGTCATTTTTCTGATGCTGTCCACTATTCGTTTTCCTGTTGAAACTATACAGAGCATTATTTCACCGCTGTGATATCCTCTTCTAAGATAAATGTGACGCACAAGTCCGTTTCCGGTAATCTCATCGTATGCGGGGATTTTGTTTGCATTTATATAGTCAATGACAAAATCAACTATCTGCTGAAAAATAACCGGCTGAAGCAGGCATGCCGTGTACGGAACTATCCTGTGACTTCTGTTTGCGTAAAATCCGCAAATTGCTTTTCCGTCAGCCATGGCAACCGGATACTGAGCCTTGTTTCTGTAATGGTTTATATCTTCGCAGCCTAAAACAGGTTCCGCTTCAATATCAAAACCACCTATTCTCTTAAAACTGTCGCTTACAAAACTGCTTTTTACACGGAGCTCCTCCTCGTATTCGATATGGCGGAATGAGCAGCCGCCGCACTTTCTGAAAACCGGGCAGTCCGGTTCTTTTCTGTACGGTGACGGGGTTATTATTTCATTTACAATTCCGAAGGCATAACTTTTCAGTACCTTTACTATTTTTACGCTGACATAATCACTTGTGGCTGTCTGCGGGACAAATACAGCCATTCCATCGTATCTTCCAACACCGTTTCCTTCATTGGTGATTCCGGTTATCTCAAACTCAACAATCTGATTTTTCCTAATCATCGTTCCTCCATCAGTTTTCTCTGAAAAAATCTCTGATCTCATCTTTTTTCTTCATAAGCTCGTCAAATCTGTTTATGTACTCATACGGGAATTTGTAGTTCATTACACGCTGAATAAGATTGTTTTCGTCAACAAGCTTGGTTGATGCAGCACATCCGGCACCGAGAATTGTCTGGGTTTCATCCATAATGTGAATATTGTAAAGCGACTCACAGCCCGGCTTTGCGTAACCTATATTTTCAAGATTATCTACGGTATTTTTCTGACGGTACATGTAGTACGGATTGTAGCCGTGTGAAATCAGAGTATTTATACCGTAGTCAACCATTTCAGAAGCGGGATTTTTTATATTTTCCCTGCCCGTTCTGTACAGTCCGGCCGAACGTTTAAGTGTCAGAGCATGAACAGTAACACCATCAGGGTCGGTTTCGATTATTTTATCAAGTGTATTTTTAAAACTTTCAAAGCTTTCAGTCGGAAGTCCTGCGATAAGATCCATATTGATATTTGTGAACCCTGTTTTACGTGCAAGAGCAAACGCCTCAAGAACTTCTTCAGCCGTACCCCTTCTGCCTATTGTTTTCAGAACGTCATTGTTAAGCGTCTGCGGATTAATAGAAATTCGTGTGGCATTCATCTCTTTTATAACTGCAAGCTTTTCCGCTGTGATAGTATCTGCTCTTCCCGCCTCAACATTGTATTCGCGTACAGATGAAAGATCAAAGCACTCTGAAGTTTTCTTCATAAGACGGTAAAGCTGGTCTGCCGATATTGATGTGGGTGTTCCTCCGCCGAAGTAAACAGTGTCAATCTTCAGTCCGTTTTCGCAAACTATCTCCCCGAGTATCTCAAGCTCTCTGCATAGATACTCAACATAATCCGGTATAAGCTTAAGGGCACTGTCCATAGAATGGGAAACAAATGAACAGTAGCTGCATCTTGTAGGACAGAACGGAACGGATATATAGATACTGACAGTTTTTTTGTCAAACTTCGGCAGAATCGGCTGCTGAACCATAGCTGTACGCCAGGCGATATCAGCCTTTTTGTCAGACACAAAATACTTTTCTGTAAATATCTTCTTTACCTCTTCTTCCGATTTTCCTTCTTCAATAAGAAGATTGACCTTTTTGACAGGCCTTATTCCTGTGAGAAGTCCCCATCCCGGCCTTGTTTCATAAAATCTGCAAAGCATCAGGAAGAGCACTCTGCAAATGAAAAACTCTCCCTCTTTTTCGGTGAAGCTTCCGGTTTCAGCCTTCCAGGCGCTCCTCATAACTCTGCCGTTTTCTCTGATATATGCGTAAAAATATGTGAACTTTGCGCATTTTTTCAGTCTTGTCATGATGATGTCGCCTTCAGCATCCCTCTCATCAGAAAGAAATATAAATCTTTCAGCCGGAATAAAAAGCTTCACTGTCGCTTCTGTTTCATATTTGTATAAATTATTGTTCAGTATAATTGTCATTTATATTTCACCAAAATATGGATTGTATTTTAATTCACGTGATAACGTCGTTGTTTCATTATGTCCCGGAAATACTCTGTAGTCTTTATCCTTTCCAAGAGCCGCAAGCTTTCTTAACGAATCGCATATCTCACTGTAGCTTCCGCCCGGAAAATCAGTTCTTCCTATGGAACTGCAGAACAGTGTATCTCCTGAGAAAATCATATCATCAGCTATAAAGCACACGCTTCCCTTTGTGTGTCCCGGAGTGTGAAGAACCTTTATCTCTGTTTCACCAAAGCTGATTATATCTCCGTCTTTTACAACATTAAATTTTTCAACCGGTGTGAACTGGTCCGTACCCACAAATCTTGCGAGACTTGCACCTTCGCTTGTGAGCATAACCTTATCCTCTTCGTGAATAAATACTTCTGCACCGGTTTTCTCAGCAGCAAGGGCAACTCCCCTGATATGATCATAGTGGCCATGGGTAAGAAGAATTTTCTTAAGAGTAATACCGTCTCTTTCAAGTCTTCTTATAAGAATATCTGCATCTCCGCCGATATCAACAGCGAACGCTTCCCTGTTTTCATTTACTGCAAGATAACAGTTTGCCTGAAAAAATGAGCCAAGCAGTAAAGGCGTTACATCAATCATCTTTTTTTCCTCCTTCGATTCTCGAAACAGAAATTACGTCATGAATCTTGAGAATCTTAGCCATAAGTGCACCAAGCTGTTCCTTGCCGGTAACCGATACTGTAAGTCTTATTTCTGCATTTCCGTTTTTTATTCTTCTTGATGAAGAGTTAAAGATAGGAACTTTCGCCTCCGATACCGCAGCAGCTACACGGAGAAGGAGTCCCGTTGAATCCAGTGCAAGAACTTCAATCTCAGCATAGAATTCAGTTTTAGGAGCATTTGTCCACTCAACACGCTTCCATCTGTCCCGGTTTTCTTCATCCTTAAGTGAAGCAAGATAGTTAGGACAGGTTGTTTTATGAACAGAAACACCACGTCCTCTTGTTACATAGCCGACGATATCGTCTCCGGGAAGCGGATTGCAGCATCTGGAATATCGTACCTGCATATCTCTGAATACATCTTCAAAAATGACGCCACTGTCATTTTTGCTCTCTATTGTTTTGGTAGGTACAATTTCATCTGCAGACTTCTCTTCCGGAACAGCATACATCTTGTCATAGCTGTCCTTGAGTCTCTGCATCATCTTCGGGAGAATAACCCCACCGTATCCTATTGCCGCATAGAAGTCTTCAAGGCTTGAACAGTTATGACGTTTAAAATCATCGGCAAGAAGTTTTTCAATATCCTCATCAGGAACATTCATCCTGTAATGCTTGAATTCCTTTTCAAGCTCAAGCTTGCCCTGCTGAATATTTTCTTCACGGCATTCCTTTTTAAACCATGCACGTATCTTTGCCTTCGCTTCATTTGTTCTGGCTATCTCAAGCCATGCACGGTTAGGTCCGCGGCTCTCGTCCTTCGACGTCAGAATCTCGACAATATCACCCGTATGAAGTTTGTAGTCAAGCGGTACTATCTTTCCGTCAACCTTGGCACCTGTCATACGGTGACCTATTTGCGTATGCACTCTGTATGCGAAGTCAATTATAGTTGAATCAGGAGGAAGAGTGAAGGAGTCCGCCTTCGGAGTAAATACAACAATCTCTTCTGTCGAAAGGTCAGTCTTGATGATACGTACGATTTCTTCAACATCATCAGTTACCTGCTGTGCTTCAAGTACCTGTCTTATCCATGACAGTTTCTCCTCCATTTTGTCACGGTTCTGGATACCCTCCTTGTACTTCCAGTGAGCGGCAATGCCGTATTCGGCAGTATGGTGCATTTCCCAGGTTCTTATCTGAACTTCAAAAGTAATGCCTTCCTTACTGATAACAGATGTGTGAAGACTCTGGTACATATTTGCCTTCGGCGTGGAAATATAGTCCTTAAATCTGTTAGGAATAGGTCTGAACATTTCGTGAATGATACCGAGCACGTCATAGCACTCAAGTACTGTCGATACAATTACACGCACAGCGTATTTGTCATAGACTTCTTCAATGCTCTTGCGGTTAATATATATCTTCTTGTAAATACCGTAAATACTTTTTACACGACCGTCAATCTGTGGTGGCTTTATAAAATGTTCACTCTTGAATCTCTCGGAAATTTTCTCCTTGATATTCTCAATAAAAAGTTCTCTTTCATCCTTCTTTATCTCAAGAATATGCTCAATCTCTGAATATGCATATGGGTCAAGATAGTGAAATGAAAGATCCTCCAGTTCATCCTTTATGGATTTAATACCAAGACGATGTGCAATAGGTGCATAGATGTTCATTGTTTCAAGAGCAGCTTTTCTCTGCTTGAATCCAGGTCTGCATCCTAAAGTACGCATGTTGTGAAGCCTGTCACAAAGCTTAATCAGCATTACACGGATATCCTGTGACATTGCAAGAAGAATCTTTCTTACATTCTCGGCAAGCTGTTCGTCCTGATTGAAGATAGGTGCCTTTGAAAGTTTTGTCACACCGTCAACGAGCATTGCAACGTCCTGTCCGAATCTTTTCTGAATCTCCTCAAGCGTTGTGTCTGTATCCTCTACAACGTCATGGAGCATAGCAGCACAGATGGTATCTGTATCCATACCGAGTTCAAGAAGAATAAATGCAACCGAAACCGGATGAACTATGTACGGTTCACCTGATGTTCTTTTCTGTCCTTCATGGGCCTTGTCAGCAAATTCATATGCTGAAATAATCTTGCTCATATCATACTGCTTATCCTCATCAAGAATCTTCTGGATAAGCATGTTTATTGTACAGCTTTCGTTTCCCATTTGCTTCTTAACCCCCTCAGAATATTTGAATCTTCAAGATTTGATTTTTTATCAACTTTTATCCTGCGTGCCTTGTCAGCTGCATAGTTCATCTCTACGAGACCGAGTTCGCTGAATATGTCAAGACAAATCCTGAGCTTGCATATATTTATTGAATCAGGATCATTTTTCATAAAAAGCTGTTCCGTCATTATTTCCTGGTTTCCAAGTGATGTATATACTTTGACAAGTTCATTTCTGTCCGGACACATCCTTCTGTAGTATGCTTCCGGAAGTGTCTCGTTTCTGATATATTTTTCATATGCGTCCTCAGCAGCAAAGAAACTTTCCTGCCTGATTCCGCTCTTCCGGAAATCAGAAACAATAAGGTCGACACCCTCCTGACCCCTGAAACTGTTTACAGACAGAGAGACTATGAAGTCAAATTTCTGTCCTTTCAGTGAAATCATATCTTCGGCAGGAGTTCTGAACATAAGTGCATAGAAAACTGAGCCGCCGTAATTAAGCTTAAGCTTTGTATGTACTCCGTTTGAAAGTGAAATAACATCTTCAATAACGGCTCCTGCAACCGCAAACAGTGGTTTTTCATTTCCTTCACCAAAAGGTTCAAGAATATCAAGTCCCCTGACATTTTTTACATTTATATCAGCCGGTTTCAGAAGTTTCTCCGCCTTCAGCGTAAATACAGGCATAACTCTGTGCTTTTCCTCTGCATACCTGCGTATACACTTCACAAATAAATCTATATCAGAAGTTCTCAGTGAAAAACCTCCCGCACCCTTGTGCCCGCCGAACTTCACCAGTACATCTTCACAGTATGAAAGACAGTCAAATACAGAAAATTCACCGAATGAACGTGCAGAACCCCGTGAATATTCGCCTTCTTCAGTTATTATAAAACACGGCTTTCCGTATTTTTCCTGAATCTTTGAGGCTACTATGCCGATAACTCCGTGATGCCAGCCTTCTCCGTGAAATACAAGAACCCTTTCCGAAAGAAGGAGCGGATTTTCATTTATCTGAATAAAAATCTGCGAAGTTATATCTTCTTCTGTTTCCTTTCTTCGGATATTAAGAGTATTAAGCTTTTCAGCCATAACCGCCGCCTCATCAGGATCATCGCACATAAGAAGCTCAAAGGCCTGTTTTGGGGATCCGAATCTTCCCGAAGCATTAATTCTCGGAGCTATCATAAAAGCAATCGAATCGGAATTCAGCGGCTTGCACTCTTCGTTTTCACCAATAAGTCCGGATATTCTCATAAGTTCAAACAGACCACAACGTTCAGTATTTCTTAAAATCATAAGCCCGTTTTCAACTATATATCTGTTTTCACCGGTAAGAGAAACTATATC
>CAMCOJ010000081.1 GCA_945876405.1 uncultured Ruminococcus sp. | reverse complement strand
TATATGCCCTGTTTTCTTTGCGGCGAAGGACTGGCAAGATCCGTTTCAGCTCTGACAGGAACACCGGTGTACAGGACTTCTCATCAGACAGGACACATTTTGGCGGCACTTTTTTCAGCTGAAAAAACTGAGTTTGTAAACCGTAAATTTATTGCCTTTCATGTAAGCGGCGGTACAACGGACTGTCTTTTATGCAGTCCTGACAGTGAGAATATAATAAATATTTTGCAGACCGGAAGTTCGCTGGATCTGAAGGCCGGACAGGCTGTAGACCGTGTCGGACTTATGCTTGGTCTTGATTTTCCGTGCGGTGCAGCTCTTGAAAAACTTGCCCTGAAAAGTGAAAGACAATTTAGAATAAAGCCGGTAATACGCGGAAAAAACTGCTCGCTTTCAGGTCTTGAAAACAAGTGCAGTAAAATGCTCTCGGACGGGGAACCTGCAGAGGACATAGCAATGTTCTGTCTTATGTATGTATACGAAACTGTCAGAGCAATGACTGCTGCAGCACTTGACGAATACGGAAAATTGCCCGTTGTTTATGCAGGCGGTGTTATGTCTGACAGCATAATCCGGTGCAGACTTGAAAAAGATTTTGATGCATATTTTGCAGAACCGGCATTTTCGTGTGACAATGCGGCAGGACTTGCTTTGTATGCAAAACTTAAATCAGGAGAATAATAACTTTGAATATACTGACAGTATCTCAGCTGAACAGATATATTTCCTATAAGCTTAAGGAAGACCAGAAGCTCAGAGGTATTTTTCTGAAAGGTGAGATTTCGAATTTTAAAAATGCCGGTCACCTTTATTTTACAATAAAGGACAACGACAGTCTCATAAAGGCCGTTATGTTTAAGAGCAACGCTCAGAATCTGAAATTTATACCAGAAAACGGTCAGAGTGTAATCGCTATGGGTTCAGTATCAGTTTTTGAGAGGGACGGCGTATATCAGCTTTATGTAAGTGATATGATTCCGGAAGGGCAGGGAAAGCTTCAGGCTGACTTTGAAAAACTGAAAAAGGAACTGGAGCAGGAAGGCCTTTTTGACCAGGCACACAAAAAACCGCTTCCTGAATATCCGAAAACAATCGGAGTTGTAACTTCTGACAAAGGTGCTGCACTTCAGGATATAATAAATATTTTGTCAAGGAGATACCCGGTCGGAGAACTTCGTGTTTACCCTTCCCTTGTACAGGGGGAAGATGCACCGGCTTCTCTCTGCAGGTCGCTGAGCATAGCGGACTGTGATGACTGTGACGTAATAATTATCGGACGCGGCGGAGGTGCAAGCGAGGATCTTGCGGCATTTAACGACAGGCAGCTTGCTTATTATATATATCATTTGAACACACCGGTAATCAGTGCCGTAGGACATGAAACGGATTTTACAATAGCTGATTTTACTGCAGACTTTCGTGCCCCTACACCGTCAGCAGCTGCAGAACTTGCGGCTCCGGACATAAATGATATCTTAAAAATGACAGATGCTTATCAGTCAAGACTGAACAGTTCATTTGAGATTCTCACAGGAAAACTTGAAAAGAAGGCATCTGAACTTTCGGAACGTCTTCATAAGGTTTCACCCGAGATGATGCTTATGAAAAATATTTCAGAACTTGAACTGATGACCAGGAGGCTTGAGTTTTCCTTCAGGCGTATTCTTGAAAGAAAAGAATCTGAACTTTCAGAAAAAATTGTCCGCCTTGAAAATCTTAATCCTCTTGAGGTTCTGAAACGTGGATATTCTGTAGTGTACAACAATGAAAAAGAAATTGTAATGAACATTTCTCAGATAAAAAAAGGTGATTGTGTAAGAATTGATTTTACCGACGGTTCTGCATATGCCTCAGTAACAGATACGGAGTTAAAGTAAAATGACTATTGAAAATAAACTTGAAAAACTTGAACAGATAGTAACAGCGCTTGAAGGCGGTAAGATTTCTCTTGATAAGGCAGTGGAGCTTTATGGTGAAGGAATGAAGCTTTCGCTGAACTGCCGTAAAGAAATTGAAGAAGCAAAATTAAAAATAACAATGGTTGGTGAGCATAATGGAACAGAAGTATAAAGAGCTGATGAACGGATATATTTCAGACATTGAAAACTATCTGAGAAGGTATACAGAAGACAAATCAGGCAATGAATCGCAGCAAAAGCTTACAGAAGCTATGAGATATTCCCTTGAGGCAGGCGGAAAACGAATCAGACCTGTACTTGTTACAGAATTCTGCAGACTCTGTGGCGGAACTCCTGAGATGTCAGCCGCACCTGCCGCTGCAATAGAAATGATACATACATTCTCTCTTATCCATGATGACCTTCCGGCTATGGATGACGATGATTTCAGACGCGGCCGTCCTTCATGTCACAAAGCCTTTTCTGAAGCCACAGCAATTCTTGCCGGTGATGCACTTGCAGTTCTTCCTTTTCAGATCATAGCAGATGATTCTGTTCTTGACAGCAGCATAAAGGTCAGACTGATTTCTGATCTGGCCTCGGCAACTGCCGGAGCGGGTATGATAGGCGGTCAGATTATCGATATTGAGAATGAAAAAAGAGATGATGTTGATGAGGAAAATCTCAGATATATGTACTCCCTGAAAACAGGTCAGCTTATAAGGACAGCATGTCGTATGGGTTGCATAGCAGCAGGGGCTGATGATGAAAAAATCAGACTTGCAGACAGCTATGCTTCAAAGCTTGGACTTGCTTTTCAGATTATTGATGACATACTTGACGTTGTCTCAACAGAAGAAGAACTTGGCAAGCCGGTCGGAAGTGACGCGGAAAACAATAAAACAACTTTTGTAACCGTTATGGGTATTGAAAAAGCAAAACAGGAAGCCGATTCACTGACAAATGAAGCACTGGAAATCCTTGATTTATTTCCGGACAGTGAATTTCTTAAGGCATTGACTGCTGAGCTTCTTGACAGGAGAAAATAGAAAATCAAATGTTATTTTTTCTGGTCAAGTTCTGACTGTCAGGACCTGAAAGGAAGTTTGAATTATATATGTTTAATAATGTAATAGTCAGCGGTATACTGGCGTGGCTGGCTGCACAGATAATAAAAACTGTTCTGCATGCAGTTAAAAATGATAAAGTGGCTCTGGAAAGACTTGTCGGTTCCGGAGGAATGCCAAGTTCGCATACTGCTACTGTCGTTGCATCTATGATTGCTGCCGGAAGAACTGAGGGACTGAAATCATCAGTTTTCGGACTTTCGGTTATAGTTGCGGTGATAGTTATTTACGACGCAATGAATGTCAGGCGTGCGGCCGGTCTTCATGCAAGGGAACTTAACACAATAAATAGACTTTTTAATTTCAGAATAAAGGAAGGCACTACAGGAAAAGAAGCCATCAAAGAACTGAACGAATTCCTCGGACATACACCGCTTGAGGTGCTTGGCGGTATAGTTGTAGGAACTGCAGTTGCGCTTCTTCTTCCAGTAAAATAAAGGGCTGAATAAAAAATGAACGATATAAAACTTATGGAAATGAATCTACCGGGAGATCTGAAGAATCTTTCATTCGATGAATGCAGGACTCTCTGCAAGGAAATAAGGGGTATACTGGTAAGAACAGTTTCACGTACAGGCGGGCATCTTGCGTCCAACCTTGGTGTTGTTGAACTTACACTTGCAATTCACCGGGTATTCAATTCACCGGAAGATAAGATTGTATGGGATGTTGGGCACCAGACATATACTCATAAAATTTTAACAGGCCGTCTTGACCGCTTTTCAACACTGAGGCAGGAAAACGGAATATCAGGTTTTCCTAAACCAAATGAATCGGAACATGATTCGTTTGTCAGCGGGCACAGCAGTACTTCAGTTTCAGTTGCCTGCGGTATTGCTGAGGCTATGAAACTTGAAAATCAAAACAATCATGCAGTTGCAGTTATCGGCGACGGTGCACTTACAGGCGGTCTTGCGTATGAGGGTCTGAATAATGCCGGAAAGAGCCATACAAATCTTATCGTTATTCTCAATCATAACGATATGTCAATATCCAGAAATGTCGGTGCACTTGCAAAGTATCTTTCAAATATCAGAAACAAGGAAGGATATCTGAACACAAAAAACGCGGTTGATCATGTACTTAAAAAGACACCTGTGGTAGGTACTCCGATAAGCAAGGTTCTCAGCGCTTCAAAAACAGCAATAAAAGGTGTTGTACTTAAGGGAAATACCATATTTGAGGATCTGGGTTTTGAATATCTCGGACCTGTTGATGGTCATGACATAGAAGAACTTGAAAATGTACTTAAAACTGCACAGTCGATGCATAAACCTGTGCTTGTACATGTTAATACTGTGAAGGGAAAGGGATATGCACCTGCTGAAAGAAATCCGGGCGAATATCACGGTATATCACGTTTTGATATTGCAACAGGAAATCCTGAAGTCAGCAGTTCTGATTCTTTTTCATCAGAATTTGGCAGGGAACTTGCTGAACTTGCAGAAAATAATGAAAAAATCTGTGCTGTAACTGCAGCTATGAAATACGGAACCGGTCTTCAGTTTTTTGCTGAAAGGTTTAAGGAAAGATTTTTTGACGTAGGAATAGCAGAGCAGCATGCAGTAACCTACTGTGCAGGGCTTGCAGGTATGGGATATCTTCCTGTTTTTGCTGTTTATTCATCATTTCTTCAGAGAGCATATGACCAGGTATTCCACGATGCTGCACTTTCGGGAATACATATGGTTCTTGGAATAGACCGTGCCGGATTTGTCGGGGAAGACGGTGAAACGCACCAGGGACTTTTTGATGTGTCTATGCTTACTTCGATTCCGGGGATAACAATATTTTCTCCTTCAGGATATGATGAACTGAAGTATGATCTTAATCAGGCTTTAAATGACTACAAAGGTCTTGTTTGTCTCAGATATCCGCGTGGCAGGGACTGCCGTGCCAGTGAATCTGAAAAGAAAAAATTTGAAGATTATACTTTTGAAACGCGGGAAGGTTCAAAGGCACTTCTTGTAAGTTACGGTCGTGTTGCTGAAAATACAAGAAAAGCCGGAACAGAACTTGAAAATGAATACGGTATAAACTGTGATGTTCTCAAACTGAATAAAATATATCCTTTCAGCGATGAGATGGTTAAACGCGCAGCCGGATATGAAACTGTTTTCTTCTTTGAAGAGGGAATGAAAAACGGTGGCATCGGAGAACATCTGATGACTTCAGTTGTATATGAAGGTTTCAGAGGAAAATATATTTTAACAGCTGTTGAAGGATTTGTAAAGCAGGCTTCTGTAAACAGTCAGATGAAAAAGTACGGACTGGATATGGAGTCCATTGCAGAGAAGGTAAAAAAAGAGTTGTCCGGAGAATAATATATGGCAGAAGCAAGACTTGATACCGAAATTTTTGAAAGAGGTCTCTGTAAAAGCAGGGAACGTGCAAAACAGCTCATTAAAAACGGAAACGTAACTGTTGACGGAAAGGTTTGCAGAAAGCCGGCATATACAGTCTCCCGGGACAGTGATATTTCAGTTACCGGTGATGTACACAGATATGTCGGACGTGGTGGTCTTAAACTTGAAAAGGCGGTAGAGTATTTTAATATTGACCTTAACGGAAAGGTATGCCTTGACATAGGCGCATCAACGGGTGGTTTTACTGACTGTATGCTTCAGAACGGTGCATCACTTGTATTTGCACTTGATGTAGGGCACAGTCAGCTTGATGAAAAGCTTCTCTCTGACAGCCGTGTAGTCAATATGGAAAAGACAAATATAAGGGAAACTTCTGTTTCTGATTTCAGCAGTGAGATTGAATTTATTTCCACAGATGTATCGTTTATCTCACTTAAACTTGTACTTCCGAAGATAAAGGAAATTCTTAAAGAAGGCGGAAGTTCAGTAGTACTTGTGAAACCACAGTTCGAAGCCGGAAAGTCCGGACTGTCAAAAAACGGCATTGTAAAGGAGCCTAAGGTTCACAGGCAGATTCTTTCGGATTTGCTGGTCTTTGCGGATAACTGCGGTTTCAGTGTTTCAGGAATATGTGTTTCTCCTGTCAGGGGAGGCAGCGGAAATTCCGAATATCTGATGTACCTGAAACACAAAGCTGAAAATCCGGATACAGTACCTTACAACATAGATAAACTGATAATTGAAGCTTTAGGGAAAAAGTAAAATGAAAATAGTGATATTTCCAAATCTTAAGAAAAAAGACGCTTTCAGCTGTACTGTTGAGGTATGCAGAAGGCTTGACAGAACTGATACCCGGATATTTATGGATCAGAAATATGCCGGAATTTTTTCTGAACTAAAAAACATTTCATACGGTGATTTCAGAACTTTAGCGGAAGGAGCCGATTTTGCGATAGCTATCGGCGGAGACGGAACAATTCTGAAGTGTGCAGCTGCTATGATGGGAACCGGTACAAAACTTCTCGGGATAAATACAGGAAGGCTCGGTTTTATGGCATCTGTTGAAAAGGACAGACTTGATGCACTTGAACAGCTCTACACATGTGAATACAGGGTGTCAGACAGAATGATTCTTGCGGCCGAATACGAAACAGAAGAAGGAAAAAAAGTGTTCTGTGCCATGAATGATATTGTTGTATCAAGCCGGTATTCCAAGATAATGGAATTTGATGTTTATGCAGGGGAAAATCTTATCGGCAGCTATCTTGCTGACGGAGTAGTACTCAGTACGCCTACAGGTTCAACCGCATATGCACTTTCAGCAGGGGGACCGATTATTGAACCCGAACTTGAATGTCTTGAGATGAATCTTATCTGTCCGCATTCTCTTTTTGTCCGTCCTATGATATTCAACGCAGGAAGTGTTATATCAGTTGTTCATCATTCTTCTGAAGATGTTGAGGTGGGATTTTCAGTTGACGGAAACGAACCTGTAAAAATAAAAAGAGAAAGCAGACTTATTATAAGAAAGTCCGCCGAAAAGATAAAGCTTATTGATATAAGAGGAGGGACATTCTATGACTCTCTGAACAAAAGGCGTATGAGGTCACTGATGTGGAGGTAAATGAAAAATGATAGACAGAAAAAAATTCTTGAGATAATATCTGAAAATGAAATAGAGACACAGGATGAACTTTCACAGGCACTTGCTGCCGAAGGATTTTCAGTTGCACAGGCAACTGTCTCGCGCGATATTCAGAAACTTAAGCTTGTAAAAACATCTGCTGGCAACGGCAGATACAAATACGTCCAGCCTGAAGATGAAGAAGATGTGTTTTCAAATCTGCTTCTTCAGACGATAATCAGCGTTGATTATGCGATGAATATTGTTGTAATTAAATGTCACACGGGTATGGCGCAGGCGGCCTGTGCGATGATTGATTCGATGGATTATCCTCAGATACTGGGGACTATCGCCGGAGATGACACAATATTTATTCTTCTGAAAAACGAAGAAAAAGCAAGAGAACTTATGCAGAATATAAAAAACATGATTCGTTAGTAAGATAATAAAGAGAAATGAGAAAAAAGTAAGGAAAAGAGGAAACGTTTTGCTTAGAGAATTATATATTGAAAATCTTGCAGTAATAAAAAATGCGGTAATTACTCTTGACAAAAACTTAAATGCATTTACAGGTGAAACAGGAGCCGGTAAATCGATCCTGATAAATGGAATAAACGCTGTTCTCGGACAGCGTATAACAAGGGATATAGTCCGTACCGGAAGTGAAAAGGCGGTGGTTACTGCACTTTTCACTAACCTTTCGAAAAATGTTCAAAACAAACTCGACGAACTCGGGATAGAGTACTCTGATGATGAGATAACCGTAACGAGAGAAATAAATGCGGACGGGGGCAGTATCGCCAGAATAAACAACCGTGCGGCAACGGTTTCGGTTCTGAAGGAACTTGGAGAGATGCTGATAAATATTCATGGTCAGCATGATAACCAGATACTTATGTCTCCTGAACGTCATACTGAAGTTCTCGACAGTTTCGGAGGCGACTGCAGTTTTCTTGAGGATTACAGAAAAAGTTTCAGAGAGCTTCAGCAATGTGCAAGAAAGCTTTCCGCTATGAAGAAGGAACAGCTTTCTGAATCAGAAAGAATGATTTATCTTCAGGCGGTAGTTGAAGAGATCAGACCGCTTGAGCTTGAAGAGAATGAGGATATTCAGCTTGAGGAAGAATACCTTATGCTTAAGAACAGCACAGATATTATCAATGCACTTCAGTCTTCCGGTGCATATATAAGCAATGATCTGTCTCTTATACACATCTGACGCTGCCGACGATACTCCTTGTGT
>CAMCOJ010000080.1 GCA_945876405.1 uncultured Ruminococcus sp. | reverse complement strand
TTCTGCCTGTCTCGTGGGCTCGGAGATGTGTATAAGAGACAGGTTTATTATTATATAAATCTTACAAAAATAATTAAAAAAGCTTGCTTTTTGTGCCGGTTTGCGGTACTATTATTAGAGGCTGAATTCAAACTATTTCAGAGGTTATTATGTTTAATTTTAAAGACAGTTATGACATAAACGATCTTATCACTATAGTCAGTATTCTCAGAAGCGAGAACGGCTGTCCGTGGGACAAGGTTCAGACTCATGCTTCCATCAAAGCGGATTTTATCGAAGAAGTATATGAGGTTATTGAAGCAATAGACATGGACAGTGCAGAAATGCTTCGGGAAGAACTGGGAGATGTTCTTCTTCAGGTTGTATTTCACTCTCAGATTAAAACTGAGGAAAATACATTTAACTTCGGAGATGTGTGCAATGACATCTGCCAGAAACTTATAGTACGTCATCCCCATGTATTCGGAGAAGTAAAAGTAAACGGCTGTGATGAAGTACTTTCAAACTGGGATAAGATTAAGCAGCATACAAAGGGGCAGACAACCTATACTGAAACACTTGAAAGTGTTCCTAAAACCTTCCCTGCTCTCATGAGGGCGCAGAAAGTTGGAAAACGCGCATCAAAGGCTGGCATGGATTTCGAAAACATAAGCTCTGCGCTGGAACGTCTGAAATCCGAAATAAACGAACTTGAGGCTGCAATAGCTGAAAAAGACTCTGACAGGATCAGAGAAGAACTCGGAGATGTCCTTTTCTCCTGCACAAACGTTGCAAGAAAAGCTGAAGTTGACTCAGAAACTGTTCTCACAGAATCAACTGAAAAATTCATAAAACGTTTTGCAAAAACAGAGGAACTTATAAGGCTTAAAGAGACAGATATGACTTCTCTTGGCATAGATGAGCTTGATGAGTACTGGAAACAGGCCAAAGCTCAGAATTAACAAAAAAAACAACTGGAGGTAATACAAATGACAAAGGCAGATTTAATTAATGCTATAGCTGAAAAAGGTGAATACTCAAAGAAGGACGCTGACAAGGCTCTTGCAACTGTAACAGCTGCTATCACAGACGCTCTTGCAAACGGTGAAAAGATTCAGTTAATCGGTTTCGGTACATTCGAAGTTCGTGAAAGAGCTGCTAAGGATTCAAAGAACCCAAGAACAGGTGAAACAATTCACGTTCCTGCTAAGAAGGCTCCTGCATTCAAGGCTGGTAAGGCTCTTAAGGATGCTGTAAACAAGTAATTTTTTACACATAAACACTTAAAAGCACAAGGCATCGGAGTTAATCTGGTACCTGTGCTTTTTTATTATGAGGAAATAATATGCGACTGGACAAATATTTAAAAGTAACACGTCTTATAAAAAGACGTACCATTGCCAATGAAGCATGTGATGCCGGAAAGGTACTCGTCAACGACAAACCCGCACGCGCGTCATACGATGTAAAGGTAAATGACATAATCACCATATGCCTTGGTCAGAAACCACTCAGAGTAAAGGTAACCGCTGTTACCGAACATGCTACCAAAGACAATGCCGCTGATAATTATACCGTTATGGATTAATTACAAAAGTCCGCTTTTACCGGCGGACTTTATTGTTTTTATGTAATACTCCCTTTTCAGCTGTGTACAAATAATCCAGAATATTTTTCCATGTTTTTTATCTTTATTATTTCATATACTATTACTGTTCCGGGATAAAAGGGAACAATAAACAAATGAAAGAGGTACCGCTATGGAATGTAAAGGTAAGAATCCAAGTATCAGATGCACTGTAAGCCAGTGTGCACACAATATGGGCAGCGAACACTACTGCACACTCAACACAATAGATGTAGGCTCTCATGAAGCTAACCCTACAATGCCGCAGTGCACTGACTGCAACTCATTTGTAAAGAAAAGCTGATAACAGCATCTGTCAAAAGAGTGTGTTCCGGAACAATCCTGCCGGAATGCACCCTTGGTACATACACAAAACAAACAAAAAACAAGAGCTTAATATGTCAAAACGTAAAATTTTCATTAAAGCACTTGTTAATCAAACGGATTTAGAGTATAATAATGTTAAGGAGATGATAATATGAACGAATCAACCGGTGCAACAATGAGATTTCATGTAACTGAGGATAAAGAAAAAACATTAAAAAAAGACCTCATCACCATACATGATGCACTTCAGGAAAAGGGCTACAACCCAATCAATCAGATTGTCGGATATATTCTTTCTGAAGACCCGACATACATAACGACACATCAGAATGCAAGAAATATCATCAGGCATATCGACCGTGATGAACTCCTGCAGATACTTGTTAAGTCATATATTAACGGAAAATAAAAACATGGTTCCTGACCATGTTTTTTTCTTTTTTATAACATTGCTATTATTTCTCCTTCTGCAGATAATATACAGTGAACGCAAAAGCAATTTGCGTTTACTATAAACATGTATTTGAAAGGAGAATTCCATGAAAAGAATTACTGCAGCTGCCGCTGCATTTGTCCTTATGTGTCAACCTGTTTCCGTATCAGCACTGAGTTCAACCTCACACGGATACGGACAGGGAACACAAACTGACAGCAGTAACTGTCCTCTTGGTGCTTCAGATTTCAGCCATATATACGGAAAATTTGACGCATTTGCTCTGTCAGAAGAACCGGAAAGGATAATCCTTACTTTCGACCAGGGTTATGAGAATGGCTATACTGAAAAAATTCTTGACACTCTTAAAGAAAAAAATGTAAAAGCAATATTTTTCCTCACAGGTGACTACGCAAAAAAAGAAACTGCTCTGGTAAACAGAATGATAGAAGAGGGGCATACCTTAGGCAATCATGGCATGACCCATGCAAAGTTTCCTGAACTCTCTGATTCTGAGCTGCGTGAAGAAATTTCTTCACTCCACGAATATGTTCTCGGAACATACGGATACGAAATGCAGTATCTGCGACCTCCGTGCGGAGAATATTCCGAAAAATCTCTCAGCATTTCAAAATCACTCGGATACAAAACTGTTATGTGGAGTTTCGCATATGTTGACTGGAACACAGACAATCAGCCGGACCCGTGCAATGCCCTGAAACAGATGACGGATTCCGCACACGGCGGTGCCATATACCTTCTTCACTCTGTATCCTCAACAAATGCCGAAGTTCTTGGTCAGCTTATTGACAGTCTGAGAAAGGAAGGATATAACCTGTAAATACAAAAATGCCACATAAACTGTGGCATTTTTGTATTTATAAAGATGAATTGCTTTTGAGAAAGTCTATAACATCATCAGTTGTTGTAAAGCAAAGTCCGGTGCATGTATCAGCACACCCGTAATAAATAGCTATGCGTCCGGTTTCTGCGTCAACGATGCTTGCGCACGGAAAGGTCACATTAGGAACGTCCCCCACACATTCGTATTGCATCTGAGGACTAATAAGATAATCTTTTGCACGATATACCGGTTTCCATGGTTCGTCACGGTCAAGAAGAGCTGCTGAGAAGCTGTATACAAACCCGTTGCACGATGTCAGAACGCCGTGATAAAACAGCAGCCACCCCTCAGAGGTTTCTATCGGCACAGAACCCGCACCTATCTTGGTGCTCTGCCACCCTTTTTCCGCCTCCATAACGAGTCTGTGTTTGCCCCAGAACGTCATATCAGGACTTTCGCTGTAAAAAATGTCTCCGAACGGCGTATGTCCGTTATCCGAAGGCCGTGAAAGCATTGCGAAATTACCGTTTATCTTTCTCGGAAAAAGCACACCGTTTCTGTTAAAAGGAAGAAACGCATTTTCAAGCTGATGAAACGTTCTGAAATCATATGTCCATGCGATACCTATCGTCGGCTGGGAGTTATATCCGTTACACCATGTCAGATAATATCTGTCCTCTATGAAAGTAACTCTTGGATCGTATCCGTAGATAAATTCTTTCATTTCCTCAATATCTGTTTCAAATTCTATACGGTTTTCATCTATATCCCAGTGAATACCGTCTTTTGAAAAGCCTGCATGAAGTTCCATATTCCTCGCTTTATTATCCACACGGAATACCCCGGCAAATCCGTCGCCAAAAGAAACTGCTGCACTGTTAAATACACTGTTGGAACATGCGATAATATCCCTGTTTATAATCGGATTGTTCTTATATCTCCATACAACATCCATGCATCCCTCCGGTCTGTCCTGCCATGGAAGATTGCTTACCTTTTTTTCTCCAAAAATCTGATATTTCATTTCCCCGTTTTACCTTTCGTTTATTTATTCATCAGTTTCCTCCGGAGGAATTGTCTCAGTCGTAATATCCGGCGTTACAACCGGTGGCTGAGTTAAAGCTGCAGCTGTTGTAACAGGCTTTTCCTCTTTAAGGACTGATTTGTTTTTATATTTTTCAAGCGTTATAGTTCTGTTTGAATTATACATCTTAAGAAATGATTCCCGTGTATTGTATTTTTCCGAGAGATTTCCGTTTTTGTCAAGAATATAATCGCCGTACCACAGTCCGAAAAATGACCAGACCGCACGGTCTCTGAACGTAAGTTCCATATCCGGCAAAATTCCGCACTCACTGAGAGCGATAAGTTTCTGACCTCCTGTAAGGGAATACAGCCACTGGTACTGCTTGTAGTAGCTGGTGTTATCTGTATTTTCACTGTACAGATCAACTGCTGCTATGTCAAATGAATTATTGCCGATAAAGTAATCTGTTCCCTGTGCACTCCATATCCAGATCAGATTGTTCAGGTGATGAAATTCCGTCTGCCTTCTGTAAAGTACATTCCAGAGCCACTTGTATGCCTCCGGACCTGAATCACCCCACCAGAACCAGTCGCCGCTCGCCTCGTGCAGTGGCCTCCAGAGCACCGGTATCTTTTTATCCCTCAAACGTGAAAGCTGCTGTGATACATTGTCTATATCGTACAGTAGTGTTACTGTTTCAGCGGTAAGCATCCCCTCCTGATATAAACTCTCTATCTCATCGGATGACATAAGTGCAACGTCTATGTCAGTCACTGCAAGTGATAAATCAAAACTTGTCTTTTCCGAATAGAATTCATTTTCATAAAGCGGCGCTCTCCAGTGCCACATATATCCGACTATCCCGCCGTTTTCCGCCCAGTTAATTGCTGCTGATATTTCATCGTTTTCCGGTGAAGGCTTAACAGATGAGTTTATGGAATAGGAATTCATGTCCCCGAATCTGACTGCAGGATAGTTTGATGTGTTTTCGTATATTTTTTCTATCTCAATATTGGAAGTATCCGACACATACTGCCCTGTAAGAATCCTCTTGCCGAAATTATCCGTAAGATACTTCATCAGTGTTTTTGCCTCCTCAGATGCCTCCGGATTAATAAGTTCCGGAGAAATATCAGTCTTTGCAGAATAAATAGACTGATTATTTCTGAGTTTTATATAGTCAAGATCAATTCCGCTGTCAATTTCATGTACTGTAAATGTTACATTTCCTTTTTCGAGAAATACACCATAATACGTCTTTATAACAAATCTTCCCGTTGTTTCCTGAGTGCATTCAAAATCAAAAAGCTCCTCGCCGTTCATATATATTTCGTTTTCCATAACCTCATCGGAGGCAAAACATACAGAAATATCATAATGCTGAGCCGAAGGAATTTCAAACTCAAAGAAAAGAGAATTACCTAAATCAGTATTGAAACCCGTAAGATAACCTGTACCTGAATAGCCCGGTCTGATATCTGATTCAGTAAGAGACCAGCAGCCCTCAGCATCCTCCGCTTCTATTATCTGCTCATATTCAAACTGATTTATCTGTTCTGCATTCAGCACGTATTCGCTTACAGTTGCCTTTGGCTCAGTTACTGTCGTTACTTCCGAAACAACTGAGGTAGTCGTAACCGCCGACTCCTCCTCCACAACTTTGTTGTTTTTCTCAGCAGTATAGCTCTGAACAAGGTTAATCACGCATATTACTGTCATAAGAAAAGACACAAGCAGCACCAGCAAAAGTGCTATCATCTTACCTGATACCTTATCCTCGGCAGTTACACTCTCAAAAACAGATTTTTTTCTGTCCGGCTTGTTATTATTGTTATCCAAAATCTTCCTCTTCCTTCTTTTTCAAAAATTATATATGATATCAGTTTAGTAAAAAGAAGAAAAAGCTGATTTTCCTTTATTATTTTACCATATATTAAACTTGGATGTCAATAATATTTAATATTTTTTACAAAATTTAATTAATAATTTAAGTAAATCATTTTTCTTCTCTGTTATTATCATTTTCCCTGAACAGATATTTCCAGTATATTTTTTCAGGTCATTATTATAGTATATTATTTTTTTTATCTTTTTTCAAGTCTTAAATTGAAATTGATTCTTTTTTACGTTATAATTAATTAATGAGAGTCCCAAATGTGAAAACATTTCGACATTTTACTTTAAAAAAACTGGAGGATTTATAAATGCAGAAAATACTCGGTTATATGAGACGTGCAATTAAAGAATATAATATGATTAATGACGGAGATAAAATAGCTGTTGGAATTTCCGGCGGCAAGGACAGTCTGGTTTTACTTGCAGGTCTTAAACTGCTTCAGAGATTCATAGGAATCAGCTATGAACTTGAAGCCATCACCATTGATCCTATGTTTAACAGTATTCCGGGTAATTACGAACCTGTAGAGAAATTCTGCAAAGAATATGATATTAACTACACAGTTTTAAAAACTCATATCGGAGAAATCGTTTTTGACATCAGAAAAGAGCCTAATCCATGCAGTTTGTGTTCCCGTATGCGAAGAGGTGCACTGCACAATACCGCAAAAGAACTTGGATGCAATAAACTGGCTCTCGGGCACAATCAGGATGATGCTGTGGAAACCTTCTTTATGAACCTTTTTAACGAGGGCCGGATAGACTGTTTCTCACCTGTTTCCTACCTGTCAGAAAAGAATATTACAGTTATTCGTCCGCTGGTTCTTGCACCTGAACGTATAGTCGCAGGTACAGCAAAAAAGCTAAACTTTCCTGTTGTAAAATCACTGTGTCCGGCCGACGGAAAAACTAACCGTGAAACTATGAGAAAATTCATTATTGAACAAAGGAAAACTGACAGAAGTTTCTCTGATAAAATTATCGGTGCACTTGAACGTGCGGATATAAGCGGATGGGGAAAATAAGAAAAGCTTTGCGTTATTATGAATTAACGCAAAGCTTTTTATTATTTATTTATTAAGAATTCCATTCCAGATGTCATCAGTTATCTCATCTTTTCCTGCTACATCAGCTGCAAGAATTGCCTTAAGAAGATTTGTGGCATCTATCTGTGTAAATTCAGTACCATGGGATTCGTCTACATCTCCAAGGAAGTACGCAAGTTCAAGTGCTGATTCACCTGCTTCTTCCTTATTAATCAAATCTGTGAGAACTGATTTGCCGGATGTATCAACTGAAAGCAGTTCCTTAAGCATTGTTGTTGCATCGAGCTGTGTAACCTTGTGGTCAAGATTTACATCGCCCTTAAGTCCCATAAGAATCTCTGAAGCTGTTTCAGTGTAGAGCTTATCTCCGGAACCATTATTTATGATTGAGATATAAGGAACTATCGTGCCGTCATCATTAATTACTGTCTTATCGGAAATTCGTCCCAAAACTGATCCAACCGAAATATCATTTACAAACTTTTCTGAAGAATTGCTGATGTTAAGAGTGAAACTGAAAACTTCTGCATTACTACTGAGATTTCTTGTATCCACACCTCTGAAAATAACAAATCCACCGTTTGGATCATATCCTGTTTTTGAGCTTATAGCAAATGCTTCAAGGCTGTCAGCTGAAAAATATTCAATATTGCTCTTCAGATCAGTCTTTACAGAATCCTTAACAATAGTAAATCCGTCAGGAAGTTCCAGTCCGAATCCAGCGTATTCAAAATATTCCTTTGAAGGATCAAAATCAGAAAGTTTTACTGAAATCTCAACACTCTCTGTTCCCTTGTATATCATCTTCTTAGGAATTTCAACATCAATTGAAGCACTGTCCTCAAGCTGAATTCTGTCACTGTCATACTGTTCTGATTTTAAATCTGATTTGTCTGAATCAAGAATTAAATCTATCAGAGGTTTAGTTGTTTCTGTAGGTTTCGGTGTTGTTGTTTCAACCGGAGTGGTTGTCGTAATTGTAGTTGTTGTTTCTGCCGGAGTTGTTGTAGTTACTGTAGTAGTTGTTTCTTCCGGAGTTGTTGTCGCTATTGTAGTTGTTGTTTCTTCCGGAGTTGTTGTCGCTATTGTAGTTGTTGTTTCTTCCGGAGTTG
>CAMCOJ010000079.1 GCA_945876405.1 uncultured Ruminococcus sp. | reverse complement strand
TGCCGATTTGCACGGAGATGACGTAGTCATCGGATGTGCAAGGCAATAAAAATAACAAATATAATCAAAACCGTTTTCTGTTTATTTTATCTTAACAGGAAACGGTTTTATAGTTTCAGCATTAAACTCCTACGTAAATACTTAAGCATTTAATCTTGACGGCAGCAAAAACAACCGCACATCTCCTTTTACCGGAAATGTGCGGTTGCTGTTTTATTTCACCAGTCAACACTACGCTCCTGCAGGCGACTCACCTGAAACTGCAGAATTTTCAATGCTCTGAAAATCTCATCTTTTGTGTAGTAATCCTCCAGCCCTTCATATAATTTCTCATAATTCAGATTATCCAGACTGTATTTCACATCATAATATTTTCGGACTGCCATTGTCTGCGTTTTAAAGCTGCGACTGAACGGCTTGGATTTGACATTATAGCAATACCTTTTTATATCTGTGCCCTCATATTTCTCTAAATTGGAGAGTAAAGCTTCCCCGTTGTCAAATAACGGAGCCGGTTCTATCAAACCTGTTGATTCATCTATGTAAAACAGTATGTTATGTGCATGCCTGTCAGTATTAAGTATTATCTCATCATAAACAATAACTGATGAAACATACCGGCAGAGGTCTGCAGACTGCGGAGCTTTATGAAGAATATCAAACACCTCGCCAATTCGCTGTTCCGCACTGATTTCGCGTGATAATACATCATCGTATATATTGTGCATTGTCAGATAAATTATAAATCTGATTTTTCATTTGTTATCCCTCTCGATGCCAGCAAATCTTCAAAACAATACGGATCATTCTCATCAAACTTTACCCAGATATAATCTCCGAACTGTGAGCCGTGTGTTTTTAATACCAGTTCATAGGCATCGTATGATTTCATTCCGTAATAATCAAGTATCTCTTTTATATTAGCTCTGTTCGGAGACCACACTCTCTCTTCAAAAAATGCTTCAAGATCTGATATTGTAACATCTTCCTTTATTCCAAAAGGGCGGATAAATATATTGTCTGTATAATTCTCAACACTGACATAATTGCGGCAGTAATCATAATCCACTCTGGCCACAAGGTCATTCCTGTTGTAAACCCACATGTGATACAGCGTATTCATCAGAATCAGCTCCTTATAATAATTATTTTCAGCCAATTCAATTATAACATATTTATCCATAAAATCAAATGTATTTTTTTATAAATGCACTGAAAAAATTTTTTCCAATCTTCCCCGCCTTGCAGTATCATACAAATTATGTTATAATACAATAAATATTTTAAAATCGAAACGGTACGGAGGACGGAGAAATGGGAAATTATTTCAATCCGGAAAATGATATTTTTCAGAAAGTGAACAGTTCTGCTGTTATCCTGTGGAAGAAAAAACAGGCAAAGCCGCAAAGTTAATCTGGCTTACCCTCGCTTCCGTTTTCTCAATTTCTCTGATTCTTCTTGTAAGCGCAGTGGTATTTTCAATCGCTGCAGTTTTTCAGGCCTCCGAAAAGCTTGAAAACATCTCTGAAATCACCATACCTGAACCTGAAAAGGAAAAATCATCATATATTTATAGTCTAAACTCATTAACCGGCGAATATGATATTATCTATAAAGCCACACCCTACACCGGAAATGTATGTATAGAAACGGATATAGATACACTTCCGGACTATGTGAAAAATGCATTTATAAGCATAGAGGACGAGCGGTTTTATGAACACGAAGGGATAGATATAACAGCAACTTCCCTTGCAGTTGCAAAGGAAGTTCTGCGTACTGCCGGTTTTATCAATTCAGGTGAAGTAAGAGGAGGTTCAACAATTACGCAGCAGCTTGTTAAAAATCTCACCTCTGACGATGAGGTTTCCGTCGACAGGAAACTTCGTGAAATTTCACGGGCGGTAAGCCTTGAGACACACTACACCAAGGAAGAGATACTCGAAAAATATCTGAGCGTCATTTACTTCGGACAAACAGAGGACGGGTGTAATATGTACGGCATTGAAGCTGCGGCTGCAGGATATTTCGGTAAAAGAGCGGCTGAACTTACACCGGCTGAAGCGGCTTGTCTGGCGGCTTTGATTCAGAATCCTTCCGTGAGAAATCCCCTTGAAAATCCGGAGCGCAACCGTGAACGTCAGCTCTACTGTCTCAGAAAAATGTTCGAACACGGATATATCTCAGCAGAAACATATGAATATTCAAAAAAAGAAAAAATGAATTTTGTACATCCGGGAGACGAACCGGAAACAAAGCTGTCTGACTATGGCAATGATTTTGAAAATCCCGAAGTAACGAGCTGGGCAATTGATACAGCTCTCCAGGAATTCTGTGACTTTATATGCGACTACAAGGATATAAGCCGGGAGGAAGGCATGCAGGAATTCAGAAACGGAGGGTATGAACTGTACCTTACCATAGATGAAAATGTACAGGCTGAACTTGAAAGGAACATGGCTGACTACACGTTTTTCCCTGAAGACTATGCTTACTATACTGATGAAAACGGCGAGGAGCATGCTGAGCAGGTACAGGCAGCCGCAGTAGTGCTTGACTATAAGGGTGAGATTAAGGGCATCTGCGGCGGGATTGGACCGAAAACCACATCATTCTGCTGGAACAATGCAACAGACGCACGAAGGCAGCCGGGATCAACAATAAAACCTCTTACAACATATGTTTACGGAATAGAAAACGACCTGATCACATGGTCCGATATCTTCACTGATTCTCCCCTTCCGGCCGGAACTGCCGGAGAAAGTGAATGGCCTGTAAACTATAACGGAAAATATTCCGGCAGTAAATATCCTGTATGGCAGCTTTTAGCGGAATCATTCAATACAGTCCCTGCACAGCTGTGCAATATGTTCGGACCTGAAAATGTGTTTAATTTCACGCACGATAAGATGAAACTTGATCTCAATCCTGAAACTGACATCACTCTTGCAGCACTGAGCATCGGTGCAACCGGCTCAGGTCCTTCCCTGCTTAATCTTGCAAATTCATATATGCCTTTCGGAAACGGCGGATACTATTACAAGGCACATATTCTGAAAAGAATCAAAGATTCCACATCGAGCAGAGTATATGTTGAAAACGACACGAGAAAGGGAGAACGGGTTATAAGTGAGGAAACTGCATTTATAATGAGAAAGCTGCTTCGAAAAGTAATACTTCAGGGAACCGGAAAGCCGGCAAACCTTCAGAACAGAGAACTCTCCGGCAAAACCGGAACATCTGAAAACTACCGTGATGTACTCTTTGCCGGACTTACTGAGGACTATGTATCCGCAGTCTGGACCGGATATGAAAACGCCTCATCATCCGCTCTGAGAAATGTTTCATCATCTGAAATATGGAAAAACGTATTTGGAAATTATGCCGATTCAGTAAAAACAAATGCCTCATTCCCCGAATGTGAAACCGTGGAATTTTTAAGCTACTGTGCTGAATCCGGAAAAATTGCCGGAAAAAAATGTCCGGTAGGTGGAAAAGGTTTCTATAAATCCGGTAAAACAGAAAAATGTGACATCAACCATAATTTGGTTAAGGATTCCACACATTAGCAGCACGATGGTTAAAATGCACAAATCATTTATGTATTTCTCTTTTTTTAAATCAGTTATGACAAAATAAAATCCTTTTCAATGAAAATATCTTAACAAACAGTATTATCTGTTTTATAATAGTTTTAATTTCAAAAAAATATATTTTTATTATTTGCTTCTGAAAGGAGCTCATCAATGAATAATAAAGAAAATAAAAAACTTTCCGACGATTATATTGACAAGTTAATCGGCGAGATAGAAAGCACCGGAGATGTACTCGATGATCTCACTACCGAAGAAACACCATCACAGAATACAGATGAATCATCAGCCTCTCCGAAAAAAGACAGCAAAACAGAAAACGCATTCAAAATGAGAGAACCCGTAGAGGAACCTGAGGAAAAACAGTCTTTCTCTTCAAGGGTTAAGGAAAGACTCTCTGATATGAAAACAGAGGTTGTTGAACAGTACAAAGAGATTTTTTATGACTTTGCAGAAGAAAGAAAGTTCAGAAAAGAACGCAGACGCAAGGAATTTTTCGGCGGTGAACCACCAAAGGATAAAAAGACCAGAAATCTCTACATCACTCTCTATACACTGAAAAAATTCTTCTCACTTATCGGAACAGCTCTGTTCTCAGTTTTTCTTGTATTTATACTGACAGGCACCATAGTCGGAAGTGTTGTAGGTGTATATCTGCTGAACTACATGGATACAACTGAAACGGTTAAACTCGAAGAGTTCAAACAGAGTTTCGCATCATATATCTATGAGATGAACAAGGAAACTGAAGAATATGAACTTGTTTACAAAGTAACCCCTCAGTCACACAATATAAAACTTCCATGTGATATAAAAAATCTTCCTGCTCACGTTAAGTTTGCTTTCGTAAGTATCGAAGACGAACGTTTCTACTCACATGAAGGTGTTGACTACAAGAGAACAGTCGGTGCCATACTGAACCTTGCACTTAACCAGATTGGTGTTCACCGTGACATATACGGCGGTTCAACCATTACACAGCAGCTCATCAAAACTGTAACTCAGGACGACGAGCAGACATGGGACAGAAAGATGAGAGAAATCTTCAAAGCCATGAAGTTTGAAAAGAACTACACAAAAGACGATATTCTCGAAGCTTACCTCAATGAAATTTATTTCAGCGGAATTGACGGTTATCATATGTACGGTATAGAAGCTGCCTCAATCGGATACTTCGGAAAGTCAGCAACTGAACTTTCAATTGCTGAAGCCGCTGTACTGGCTGCTATACCAAAGGCACCAAATGACTTCAACCCTACAGTCGACTTCGAATACAACAAGGAAAGAAAAGAAATCTGTCTTTACAAGATGTTTGAACTTGGTGTTATCTCAGCTGATGAATATGAGGAAGCGATGAACGAAGAAATTCTCCTCACAACAATGCCTGAATTCCAGAAGAAACACAAGACATACAAAAAACTCACAGAGAGCGATGAAGAGTTTGAAAATCCGGATATCATTCCATGGCCTGTTGAAACTGCTCTTTATGAATTCGCTGATTATCTTGTTGAACAATATGAACTTGAAGACAGAGCAGAAGGTATCAAGATGTTTAATGCCGGTGGTTACAAGCTCTATCTTACAACAGACCGTGATGTACAGGCTCATCTTGATGATACTTACAAGGACTGGTACTACTTCCCTGAAGATCTTGATACAGAAGGTGAGATGGTACAGTCAGCAATTGCTGTAATGGACTACAAGGGGCACATTCTCGGTCTTGAAGGCAAGCTCGGTGTCAAGGATTCAAACCTTGGATTTAATGCCGCATATCAGGGAGGACGTCAGCCGGGTTCCACTATAAAACCGGTTACAACATACGGATACGGTATCGAAAGTGGTCTTATAACGTACAACACATATTTCACAGACCAGTATCTCCCTGAATACACCATTCCTGGTGAACAGTACTGGCCTGACAACTATGACGGTGCTCCTTCAAGAGGGACATATCCTGTATCGTACTTTCTCAAGCAGTCTATCAACACACTGCCTGCACAGATTGTATACAACAACGGCAACTTCCTCGGAAAAGAAATATTTGACTTTGCCACACAGAAACTTCACCTTGACCTTGACCCTGAATGGGATATCGACTACGCACCTCTCTGTGTAGGTGCCACACATACAGGTCCGAGCGTTATCAATCTTGCAAATGCCTACATGCCATATGGCAACGGAGGCAAATACTACAAGGCAAGTATCATAAGCAAAGCGATAGAAGTAACAACAGGCGAAACCATCATTGATAATGAAAACCGTACAGGTGAGCAGGCTGTAAGTGAAGAAACGGCTTATATTATGAACAAACTCCTTGCAAATGTTGTAAGGGCAGGTACAGGTACCAGTGCACAGCTCTGGAATACACAGGTTGTCGGCAAAACAGGTACATCTGAAAACTGGCGTGATATTTCATTCGTTGGTCTTACACCTGATTTTCTTTCAGCAGTATGGATTGGTTATGATACAGGTACAAACGAATGGGCTATTGAGAGATCAGATTCAGCCAGAATCTGGCGAAATGTATTCGGTACCTATGCAAATGAACATGCATCCGGTAACGATTTCCCTGAATGCGATACTGTTTATGCAATCAGATGCTCCAACGGTGAGATGGGTTACTTCAAGGATCCGTCAGAAGCAAACTAAAATATACACTGAATATCAAAAAAATGCTCCGAATTATTTCAGGAGCATTTTTTTGTGAAAATTTTTTCAGATTACTATTAACAAACAATCAGATATATGATATAATATAGTAGTATGTATACGAAACAGTAAACTAATTTTTTATAGATTTTAAGGATGTGTTTTTTTGAACAAATATAAAATCGCCTGCCCATGTCACTTTGGTCTTGAAAGTGTGCTTAGCTTTGAAGCTAAAAAAATAGGTGCTGAAAATGTCACTGCTGATAATGGACGTGTAACTTTCGAAGGTGACCTCAGCATAATTGCAAGAGCGAATATCTGCTTCTCAACTGCAGAAAGAGTACTGATACAGCTCGCCGAATTCAAAGCATATTCCTTTGAAGATCTTTTCCAGGGCGTCAGAAATATTCCTTTTGAAGAATTCATAGGGAAAGATGAAGCCTTCCCTGTCAAAGGATATTCTCTCAACTCAAAGCTTAAAAGTATTCCTGACTGTCAGTCAGTAATAAAAAAAGCAGCCGTTGAACGTATGAAGGAAAAATACGGCGTAAACTGGCTTGAAGAATCAGGTGCAGTTCACCAGATTCAGTTTGGAATCATGAAAGATGTTGTAACAGTTTACCTTGATACAAGCGGAACCGGACTTCATAAGAGAGGCTACCGCCGCAATTCAAACCTTGCACCTATCAAGGAAACCCTTGCTGCAGGGATAATCGATCTTGCACATGTACGTGAAAACAGCTTTGTATGTGATCCATTCTGCGGAAGCGGTACCTTCCTTATCGAATCTGCATTCAAGGCACTATGTATCGCACCGGGTCTGAACAGAAAGTTTGCTGCTGAACGCTGGGAAATCTCAGACGGCAGCATCTGGTCTGAAGAAAGAAAACGTGCAATATCACTTGTAAAAAAGAATACAGAGTTTATCGGAAAAGGTTTCGACATTGACAATGAATGTGTAATGCTCTCAAATGACAATATAAAAAAGGCCGGGGTTGCTTCAAAACTTACAGCATACCAGGGTGATATCAGAAACTTTGAAGAAGTGGAAAACGCCACAGTAATATGCAATCCCCCATACGGTGAACGTATGCTTGAACTTAAGGAAGCTGAAAATCTTTACAGAATCATGGGGAAAAAATTCAGAAAAGGCAACGGAAACACATACTACATCATATCTCCTCATGAAGACTTTGAAAAATTCTTCGGAAGACCTGCAGACAAGAGAAGAAAACTTTATAACGGCATGATTAAGTGCCAGCTTTTTATGTACTTCAAATAATAATCACAGGAGTTTAATAATGAGTAACCAAAGAATAAACATTGGTCTTTACGTAAGTAATCTCCTTGATGTATCGGTTTACTCTGTTTGCAAAGGCGCCTCTGCCGCTGCAAAGAACATCGGTGCAAATCTTATTATTTTTCCGGGAATGCATCTTAACGGAGACTATAACGATCCCCTCAAGTCCCCTTACTATTATCAGTACAATACGATTTATGAAATGGGGAAAAAAGAAAACATTGATTTTCTTATTATAATGACCGGTATTATCGGCAACACTCTTTCGGAAAGTGAAACTCTTAAGTTTATCCGGAAGTTCGGGGATATCCCTGTAATGACCATCTCATCCGAATATCCCGAATACCATTCAATAAAATTTGATAATAAAACAGGACTGAAAAAATCTCTTAACCACCTTATTCACAAGCATAACTGCAGAAATATTGCATTCGTCGGAGGTTCAAGATTCAATTCTGATGCCGAGGAAAGACTGAATACTTTTTATGAAACTCTCCTTGAAAACGGATTACCCATTGACCATAATCTCATTGCATTCGGTGATTTTTCCGAATACAGCGATGCAGTTGTGGAAAAACTGCTGACTGAAAACCCTCATATTGATGCCATATGCTTTGCAAATGATGAGATGGCCAAGGGCGGATACCGTGTGCTCAGCAAATTCGGATATATAACAGGCAGAAATATCTCCGTTACGGGATTTGACAACTCACAGACAGCAACCGACCTCTATCCTATGCTGACCACTGTAAATGCTGACAATTATCAGCTTGGATATCTGGCTGTTGAAAAAATACCTGATCTTATTGATTCTGTCTCTTATACACATCTCCGAGCCCACGAGACAGGCAGAAATCTC
>CAMCOJ010000078.1 GCA_945876405.1 uncultured Ruminococcus sp. | reverse complement strand
TACACAAGGAGTATCGTCGGCAGCGTCAGATGTGTATAAGAGACAGCCCTTCATGTCATTCTGAATAGCATCCTTAAGCTTATCTTTATCAATAGTCAGTTTTCCGTAATCCTTCCAGTCCTTGCTTGATTCTATACCTATATCGGAAAGCATCTTCTTGTCTCCGACCTTAGTATAGAGAACAGCTCTCATCTCTGAAAGGAATTTTGAAATGTCATTGTCTCCGCTGAGAAGACCTGTTTTTGATTTTTCCTCCCATTTCTTGATCTCACTCTCAGACATCTCGTCTTCCTGAGCGTCAGTAAGAGGAGCATATTTTTTATATTCAGCTTTCTCATGAACCCTCTTGTTAAGGTCTTCGATAAGCTTGTTGTAATCTTCAACAAAGGAAACAATAGTATCAAGTGCCTTGTCATTATCGCGTGATGTTTCGATATTGACCGGTTCGTCAGTAACCTTCTTAAGTGTAAGGTTGATACCGTTGTATGTAATCTCGTTACCGGAATATGTTACTTCCTCGCCGTCAATAATAGCTTTTGCGTCAGTTCCTGACTTGTCAATAGTTGCTGTTCCAAACATCTTTTTTATCAGACCACCGCTGCCGTCATTAACCTTTATTATCGATTCTGAACCCATTTCCTGACCCGTAAGACTGAACTTGTCATTAAGTGAGTTATAGGTCATTGTAACTCCGGCACGGCTTTCGTTGATTTCTGTCATCATATCAGAAAGCTTTGTAGTTCCCTTGAACGAAAAGCTTGTACCGTTAATATCAAATTTGATATCTTCGTCATCACTGTATCCGTAAATCTCAGAAAGTGTCTGTGATGTACTGATCTGATTGGCAGCACCTTTTTCATCCATACCGATAAACTCAAGAGCCGTCTTGTCTCCTGAAACAGAAATACTTTTTCCGGTACCTGCTGTTATCTGTCCTGTAGATGCATCAAAATGAATACCTGAACCAAAGGCCTGAAACAGCTTCTCGCTGAAACTTTCATTGGTATCCGTTGAAGTAAGTGTAATATCCTTTGAAACACCGTTAAACGATACACTGAGTTTACCCTTTGTTTCAATCTTCGGCGCATCAGCTGAAGCTTCAGATGTTCTCACAGCTTCCTGCTTACTGCTGAAACCAAGTGCCTTAAAGTCATCTTCAGCACCATCTGCTGCCTCAATCGTCAGCTTTGCATCTGTTGATGTAAACTTAAGCTTGTCATCGCCGTCTTTGGCTACTGTGATATTCTTTCCGCCAAGCACGGTTCCGAGCGCTGATGCAATATCATCCATACTCATATCTTTTTTCAGATTAACAGTAACTTCTTCACCGTTTATCTTCAGTTTGTAATCTTTTCCGTTTTCATCGAACTTTGAAGTATCTATCTTAGATGAAGAAACAGCTGCATCTTTCTGACTCGCTCCAAGCGAAGTTCCGTCCACTGAAATATCGGTATAATCACCTGACCCGGAATACTTTATCTTTCCGTCAGAACCAACTGAAGCACTTATCTCAACATTTGTATTATTAACTTTGTTGTACGACGCAATGCTCTTGTTAATTCTGTCAGCAATGTCATTTGCTGATGTGGCACCGCTTATATCGACTTCAATATCCTTACCGCCTGCAGAAATCTTCATAACTTTCGAAGCATTACTAGCCAGATCTCCGCCTATCTTAACTTCCTTGCCGGAACTTGCCGGTACAGTTCCTGTAAACTTAGCCTCTGTGGCAAGCTGTTTTACTTCAATATCGAAGCTGCCCTCAACAGCATCTGAAGTTGAAACAGCCTTAACTGCTGCGGAACTGCTCTCTGTGTTTGAGCTTTTGAAAGTTGAAGAAAGAACAAGAGATTTTTCACCTGTTACAGAAAAATACTTATCCTTAAATTCATTAATCTTGTCGATTACTTCTCTGTATTCTTCCTGCTGCATCTCAAGTACTTTCTGTTTCTGTTCCTGCTTGTCTATCTTCACCTGAATATCATTCAGCATGCTTTTTACTAATCCCTCGGTATCAAGGCCTGAATTCATACCTGAAATACCTTTGTTGCTGTACGAAGCAGATGTGTATGTATTATCCGAACCTGAATTAACCTGCATAAAAAATCACCCCTGTAATATCATATAAAAAATAATCGTCTACTATAATAATCGTCTACTATAATAATCGTCATTTTTACTTTTTTTTAAAGAGTTTTCACGTTTTTTTCAGATAGTTCTGCTTCTGTATGATAAACGTCCTGACTCCTGTGAATCATTAACAGCACTGTAGTACTTTGATGCCTGTGCACTCTGACTTGTATTGTTTTTCTTAATCTCTTCAAGTGTTTTTTCCATCGACTTTTTCATTCTGTCCTGAACCATAGGGATAGTATTCTGTATGCGGCATACAATTGCATTTATATCCTGTCTTTTTTCAAAAACACTGACAAGACTTTCTTTAATATCCTTTCTGTCTGAACACGGAGAAACAGCCTTTTTCAATTCGCCGCTTTCATCTTTTGCACATATCGCTTCCATCTCAGCAAGTATTTCATCTGATATTTCTTTGTATTTCTCTATTCTTTCAACACACACATCTATATCATCCGGACTGCATGTATAAAGATAGTTTATTTCATTTTCCGTTTCAAGGAATACTTCTTCCATTTCATTCAGACAAAGGCAGAGTTCCTTCGCAGCTTCTGAATAATCCATTATTTTTTCTCCTTTTTTTTAATTTTTTTGCTGAAAGATATTTCACTTTTCGCTGTTTTATGGTATAATAATTGTAAATGTGACTTGGGGGTGTAATAATGTTTCCTGTAAAATGCAAAGCAATTTTAAAATTAATGAATGACGAAGTTCTCGAAATTGGATTTGCCTCATATTCAGCTCAGGATCAGTATCTTGACTTTACTGCACAGTTTGTCCCGATACTTCAGATAAATTCAGAAGTAAAGGTAATCTGCAGCGAAAATGGTGTTTCAACACATATTTTCACCGGCAACGTATACCTTTCATCATCAAAACTGCTTCGTGTTGTATCACTCAAATGCGCCTTTCTGCACGGTGCCGAGAAAGTACTTGCAGCACATATTCCGTTTGAAGCTCAGGTATATGTACCAGCTTTCAAACATCAGTTTCTTGTAAACAAACTCATCTACAGATGGGAGCAGTGCTGTATAAAAGCAATATCCATGAGCGGTGCAGCCATCGAATGTCCTGAAATAATAGGCGAATATGACGATAAACTGACTATAAAAATATCCGATCCTATATTCTCAAAGCCTACCGAACTTCATCTTCATACCGGAGAAAAGGGACTTATGTTCGGGAATCATACCAAATACAAATATAAAATCGGAAAAATAAATAAACGATGTGAAGCAGAACTCAGCTCATTCATACGAAAGGCCAATATCGCTCTGCTCGGCAATGTTGAGATGATTGACGAGCAGATGCTATACCGATGATTTTATTTTTTAATCTTGTCAAGCATATTTTTGAAGGCATCAGGTGCAACAGCTTCTGATGCTTTTTTATTGCTCTCCATAGTCTGTCTAAGCTCGCTTCTGAGCACCTTAACGTCCTTTGGAGCCTCTATTCCAAGTCTTACCTTATCCCCGCTGACTTCAACAATCTTTATCTCTATATCTTCATTTAAATAAACAGTTTCCCCCACTTTTCTTGATAATATAAGCATCTTTAGTCCTCCTTAACATTTTCAAAAAGCCTGTATCGAATAGCATAGTCTTCCTCAGCAATCATCTGAGCAGCTCTTCTCTCGTCAAGGTTTACGATTATCGGGCTTTTAAGATTTACAGTGGACTCGCCGAAGTTATCAGCAACAACCATTACAAGCCACATCTCATATGTACCATTTCCTATCACACTGGAAATTTCCTCAGCAAAAGTCGGTGCGTAATTTTCATTAAGTGTACTCGGATTAGCAAGAACAAAGCAGAGCGCACTGTCGTCAATACTCTGAAGCCATATAAACTCACCGTTAAGCGAATCATCCATCATAAAAACATATCTCTTTTTTTCTTCAAAACCAAGAACAGGCTGATCAAATGTAATAATGTCCTTTTCAGAGATTTCTATTTCTCCAAAAAACTTAGTGTTTACTTTCATAATTACCTCCGTTTATTTTTAAAAATACAGGGGAATGCTCTTACAGCATATCCCCTATAATAAATTTATTTTTCTTCAGGTTCCTCATAATCCGGTGCCGAGCTTTTCGGTACGTAATTGAACCCGCCAAGATATTCTATCTCAACATGTGCAAATTCTTCGACAATTTTTCTCTCACGAGGTTTCTGATGTACTGTATTTACTTTACTGTTTGAATTTACAGTGCTTTTTTCCACTGCATCAGGCTCCCATGAACTATCCGGAAGCAGCGAATCTATTCCATCAATTGCAGCATCAAGCGGTGCTGATGAATAATTCACCATACTCAGTGCATTTCCCTGAACTTTGGTTTCAGGAGTAACATTTTTTCTTCCGTAGCAGTACTTCACATCATAATCATTCTGTCCACCGTTTTGTACTGAATCATTTACCGCGTCCGTTACAGTATTATTCATTCCATTTGCTCTGAAACTGCTCCTGTCCCTTACCATGTCAGGTCTTCGCTGTGATTTTTCAGAACCAGCAACAGGTATCTTTACATTGGATGCGTTTTTTTCAAGTTCAACATTAAACGAAGAATCAGATTCAGTAACAGTATTTTCCTGTTCAACTTTGTACTTTATCGGTACAGTAGTAATCTTTAACAGCTGCATATATCTCCCTCCCTGGATTATATTCTGGCTTCCTGTTATCCCACATAGTCCATTAAGGATTTAGGAAAAATATTCCCTCCAAACTGTAATATAAGATTCCATGAATTCTGGTATCCTTTAAAGTTCGTAATTTCTGTTGTATCATCCGTTGCTTCAACATTGTTCTTTGCCTCAAGAAGAGTAGTATTTTCATTTTCAAGTCTTGCAAGTGTTGTATCAAGGAACTTGGTTCTTACTCCTATCTCACCCAGACCGGAAACCATATCATCAAACTGATTCTTAAAATTGCCTGTCAGTTCACTGAGTCTGTCAATATCAGCATTTTCAATTGCTTTTTCCATCTCAGTCATCATATCATAAATATTGTTGGATATAGAGTTACCGTTTTCGGTTACAGTTTCACCGTAACCCATAATCATAATTCCGTCTACAGATATGTTATATCTCGAACTTGAAGTAACATTTTTTGAACTCATATCAAGACCTACGTCAATAAAATTATCATGAGTATATCCAACCGGTTTTCCGTTTACATAATATTTTTCCTGACTGTCTGTATATGGTCCCTGTATATCGTTTTTATTTACGATATCTGACAGTTTTTCTCCTCTTATGGTAAGATAACCGTTTTCATCTTCCTTAAAAGGTTCATCATCAACAGCAAGACCACCAAGAAGATACTTATCATTATACTTCTGATTTGCAAGTCTGAGAATCTCCTGCTTGGACTGGTCCAGCAAAGAAAGGAAAGTCTCCTTACCAGATTCAATAGTGTGCGAATTTGAAGCCCTGAGCATATCCGAATAAACATTTGAAACAATATCTTTCATCTCTGTTACAAGAGTTTCAGACATCTGCATCTCTTCAATTGCACCTTCCACATTATCCTTGTTACGTTCATTTCTGTAAAGCTTTGATCTTAAATCAAGGCATTTTGTCGCCCCTGTTACATCATCGGAAATCTTTGAAAACTTTCGTCCGGTTTCAAGTTTTTCCATTGATTCATTCATCTTTGAATGAGAATTATTAAGGTTCTTTAAGTAAGATCTGTTAGTTGCACCCTGCGTCACCCTTAATGCCATTTTTTTCACCTCACATCATAAAAAATTATCCAAGTGCTCCAACCTGATTAATAATTATATCAAGAAGTTCATCCATAGTCGTCATCATTTTTGCAGCAGCCTGAAAAGCCCTGTTATAAGTCAGCATACTAACCGTTTCTTCACTCTCGCTTACTCCGGTAATGCTTTCTCTGTTGTTCTGTAGCTCATCGGAATACTGTTCACAGGCTTCGACCTTTGACTGTGCAAACTTTACGTCACCGCCTATTTTTGCACTAAAGTCAGTAATGAAATCCTGAAAAGTTCCCTTAAACGGTTCATTGCCATTTGTGAAATCAAGCTCTTCATCAGTAAGTTTTCCGATAAGATTAAGGAAATACTGATTGTCACTGCTTTTCTTATCAGTAAGAATATAAGTGGCATCCCTTGCAAGATCATCGGATACAGCAATATTTGCAGCAGTTACTTTTCTGTCAGTATTCACATATGCAAAACCGCCATCATTAACTGTGGCTCCGACAAGTTTTTTGTATGAAATATACTTTCCTTCATTATCATCAAACGAAACAGGATTTCCCATCGCATCAGCTTTTACCGGAAGTGTGTTGTTAAGTACATCTGCAAGCTTTTCTGCAAAAGTATCAAGTTTATCCATGTAGTAGTTAAATCCCCTGACTGTAGTGTCAGAATCAGAACTTGCATTTACTCCTCTTCCGTTTATTATTTCCGAGGCCGCCTTTAAAATACCGTTTCCAGCTGTTGCATCTTCAGAATTGCTCTTCCATCTTACTGCGATTCCGTTATCACCGTTTTCCTGAAGAATGACAGTATCATATCTCTCGCCTTTTATGCATTCATGTCCGTTAAGAGATACCTTAACACTTCCGTCATCCTGGTGTACCACATCGACTTTTCCGAATGCTGAAAGTTCATCAAGAAGCATATTTCTCTTGTCAAGCAGTTCGTTCGGACCATACTGTTCAGTATACCCTGCCCCCGAGATAATGTCTGTAATTCTCTTGTTAAGTGATGATATATCTTCCATAATCGAATTAACATCATCAACCTCAGTCTTAAAATCCTGTTTATAGGCTTCCCTTGCCTCGGACAAAGTTGTCGCCGTTCTGTTAAGAACAGTACATATATTTTTTACAGAATCAGCAAAAATAACTGCATTTGCTTCAAGATTTACATTTTTAGAAAGAACCTGAAGAGAATTGTACATCTCTTTTATACCGTAACTTAACCCGTATCCGTATCCGTCCACACCAGGATCAATCTCTGAAAGTATGTTTTCAATCTCTGAAAGCATATCACTGCTTCTGCCATAATATGAAGTATCTGAATAGGAATTTCTGAAGGCAGTATCCATTCGCTCATCACGTACCTGCTGCACTCCGTTTACATCAGTCCCCATTCCAAGATGGTTTTTCGACGAATCTGCTTTTCTGTTTTTAAACGCATATGTGTCGACTGACACCTGATCCACTCTCTGTCTTGTATATCCTTCTGTGGACATATTGGCAAGGTTATGCCCTACAATGTCGAGGCCCTTCTGACTTGCAAACAGTGCCGACTTGGAAGCCTCAAACCCCATAAATGTTGGTCTCATACTCATAATAATCCCTCCGCTTTCAGGCTTGTCTGTTGAGGAGATTCGTATGTGAATATCCTCTTTCAGGAATATTTCCGCTCTTATCGTAGCAAGCCGGATCGTTTATATCATAATCCTGCATTCCTGTTTCTTTAAGATTTTTTTTCACAATTTCGAGTGATCTGCTGTTATATTCACGTGCTGTTGAAACTGCATCTCTGAAATCAAGGAATAAATTCTCAAGTTCTTCACGCTGAACGCCGGTTTCCATATCAACGATTTCCCTGAAAGTCTTTCCATCCAACCCTATTTTCTTAAATAGTTCTTTTCTTCTCTTTTCGTATAACTCCGCCCTGGTAACAAAAACCTGATAATCAGAGAGAACTTCGTTGATAAGTTTGAGATTGTCTGATTCAAGAGCATCCATTTTATTTTTTTCATTGTTGCATACATCATTATAAAAATCTATATACTGTTCCATAAAATCGTAAAACTCATCGTAATTATCCATGCATATTCATCTCCGAATTCAGTATTATTTTAAAGCTAACAGGAACAGTTTATCACTAATCAAAAACTATTCCTGTGCTTTTGTATTTTTGTTACCCTTAAAATGCCATCCTGTCAAGAATAGCATCTGCTACACTGCCGGCTGATACACTGTATGTGCCTGCCTGAATCTGTGCTTTCAGAGAATTAATTTTTTCCTGTGACGCAGAACTGCTTACTTCAGAAGCGATTGCCTTAGTACTGCGGTCAAGTTCTCTGAATGATGCCGCTTCCGGGCTTATTGATACCTTGTCATGCTGACCGGATGTCATCCTTTCACCGGCAGACATTATGCTGGTGTAGCCTTTAAGAGCGGCTTTTCCGATCTTTTCAGTTTTCATATATCCACTGCTCACATTATTAAAATTAATGTTCATACAAACACAACTCCTTTCTGTAGTTTGAATATAAATCGTCGCAGAACAATCCCTACATATAATTTATCGGCACAATCACAGTATTTTCA
>CAMCOJ010000077.1 GCA_945876405.1 uncultured Ruminococcus sp. | reverse complement strand
ATTTCTGCCTGTCTCGTGGGCTCGGAGATGTGTATAAGAGACAGGTATATATATTGTATTTACATCAAATACATGGAGGTGCTGTTATGGCTGAACAGGTATTAAATCAGTTTAGATGCGACAAGGCATTAAGGGAAGAATGTGCAGCAATTTACTCTGCAATGGGAATGGATCTGAACACTGCATTTCGCATGTTTATGGAACGCACAAGAATGGTTGGCGGACTTCCTTTTCCTGCAGTTTTACCTGAATCCAAAAAAACTCAGATAGAAGCGCAGGCAGTTATTGATGCATTACGCAATGAAGCAAGAGACGTTCCGGAGATGACACTTGAAGAAATAAATGCAGAAATCACTGCCGCAAGAGCCGAGAGGAATAACAGAGGATGAAATATTACGCAGTGTATGACACCAATGTCCTTATTTCTTCTTTATTAAGTAAGCATAATGATTCTTCCACACGCAAAGTAATTGACGCGGTTGCAAGTCAACGTGTTATACCTTTGTATAACGAAGAAATTCTTGCAGAGTATAATGATGTTCTTCACAGAAAGAAGTTTAAATTTAGTGAAGAAAGAATACATGCTCTCATTTCGCTCATTAAAAAATTTGGTAAATCAGTATCCGCATCTTCAACTGGAGAAATTCTTCCTGATATGGATGATCTGGTTTTTTACGAAGTCGTTATGGAAAAACGAGATGACGATGCGTATCTGATAACAGGCAACACTAAACACTTTCCTGTACGTAACTTCATTGTAACTCCGTCAGAAATGATACAGATTTTAGAACAGGCAGAAAATGATCTGTACTGACGGATATCAGTCTTTTTCTTGAAGAACTTCAAAATGAAAAGAAATATAAAAATGAAACAGAAATCAACCCCCGCATCACCTCTTCACCCGTAAAACAACATACTGTGCACACAACCCGGTGAACAGACCTGATATGCACCCTGTAATAATAAGAAAAGGATAATATGCAATAACTGCTGTTGTATGCATAATGAAAACAGCGGCAATCAGCTGGCCGGTATTGTGAAGAACTGCACCTGCTATACTGCTGAGGTACATATATTTTTCAGGAATGATCTTCTTTATCAGTATCATCCCCGCAAGGCACAGTACCGCACCTGACATACTGTAAAGCATTACTGAAACATTTCCGGTAAATACTGAGCCGAGTATAATTCTTGCAGCAACTATAAGGGCTGTTTCCGAAGGGCTGAATCGGTATACGGCATAGACCGTTATTATATTTGCCAGACCAGGTTTCATTTCCGGTATCGGGGAAAGATTCGGGATATGGGATTCGACAGTAAATATTATAAGAGCAATTGCTGTAAGCACAGACATCTCAGTAAGTTTCTTCGTCATAATTTTATTTCCTTGTAAAAACCGCAGACTTCTTTCATAGCAAGATCCTCGGTATCATTTCCTAATGCCACCGTATATTCCGGTGAAATTCCGGTATGCATGCATATCTCTCTTACCGCATTTCCTTTACCGGCCTTAGCAGAGACTATCTGAAGACAGTTCTTTTCGGCAAATACCCTCACCTTTCCTGAAATCATATCAGATATCTGTTCTGTTTCTTCAGTACTCCAGTCATCTCCCCGTTTCCTGTAAAGAGTAACTTTGTAAATCTCTTTTTTGTATCTGAAAATTTTAACTTCTGCATGCTTTTCTTCAGATATTCTCCTGATGACCGAAGAGGAAATGCCTTCTGCCGGGAACACTTTTTCAGTTATATCCCCGTTTTCCTTTATAAAAATATATCCGCCTGACGCACATGCTCCGCCGCTGAATATATCAGTATCATTCTTCAGTACAGACACAGCTTTTTCATACGGGAGTGATGTCACGAAAAAAACCGGACACATCTGCGATACAGCCTGAAGAACGGCACGGTTTCTTTCAGAAAGTCCCTTCTGTCCGGTTCGGATTATCGTTCCGTCTATATCACAGAAAACAGCTTTTGCCCTGAACGGCTGCCTGAAAACAGGGTAAATGCCGAACAGATTTTCAAAGTCAGTTCTTCCTCCGTATGCAAGATAACAGCTGCAGATCTTCCTCGTGCACAGAGGCGACCAGATTTCTTCCGGAGCAGAATCATACCAGTTTGCAGGTTTCGTTCTGCTTATATTGCATGTATGCACCTTTCCATCTGGTTCCACAAAACATCTTCCGGCACACATATCAGGATCAGCTGCATGCAGTTTCAGCTCATTTTCAAAAAACGGATCAGCAGAAAGAAAGGCATTGATCTCTTCCCGTGTATAACTGCGTCCGAGTCCGTCCATTTTATTAATCCACAGATATACCTCAGGTGGCAGAAGCACTCTGAGGTTTTTTATCAGCCTGATATTTTCAGGAACACCTACTGCACCCGCACAGACAGAGACACCCATACCGGTAAGTATCCTGCATTTTTCGGCAAAGTCCTCCGCAGCAGTCATCTCTGGATGAAATGTAGCCCATAATCTCAGCTTTTCTTTCAGGCCTCCGGCTTTTTCAAACCTTCCTGTCATATGAAATACATCAAAGCTAAGATTGGTCTGTATTCCAACATACTCAACAGATGAAGTCTGGGAAAGCCCTGCCATTGCATCCCAGTAATACTCATATATTGCCGCCTCTCCGTAAGGTGTAATAAAAACAGCACCGATGTTTTCTGATTCTGCTCTCTCTTTAATACTATTGCAGAATCTGAGCAGTGCCTCTCTGTCTTTTTCTGTTTCACCCTTCAGTGCACGGTGTTTTGAGAACGGACAGTATGAGCATCTGTAATTGCAGCTTTTTAAGCTTCCTCTGTACACCACCGTTTTTCTATCCATTTTTTATTTCCCACTCAAGCATTCTGTTTTTTATTTTTTCCGAAATAAGCTCTGGTCCCAGCATATCAGAAAGTCCCATACCGGTTTCAGTTAAAGTAATCATACCGTCTTTTTCAGAAAAATATCCTTCCTGTATCCATTTTTTAAACACCGGAAAATCATCTGTAAATTTTCTTTTAAATCTTTCCCGGTAAACCTCAGTACTTATTCCCGGAAGAATAAATGCATGTCTTATAGCATATCTTCTCCTGAGCTCATCATCATCAAGAATAATCCCGTGATTTATTTTCATATAATCTTCCGTACTGATAAAACTCTCAAGTTCAGCCACCGCCGAACATCTGTCGGTTCTGTACGGCGTACATGCGTGAAGATTTCCGAGATAACTTCTTCCGCCGCACCCAAGTGAAAGCGAACTCTTCATTCCGCACTCTGAAAATGAAGTATTTTTCTCCTTTGTGAATCTTCTCATTGAACTCTGAAAAAATCCATTATCATTCAGAAATCTTCTTCCGCATTCATACAGTCTGAAAGTATGCTCCGGATCAGGTACATTTTTCTCACTCATAAGCTTTACTCCGTGCTTTATGTAAAGCGGATAAAGAAATATCTCATCAGGTGAAAACTCAAGTGCCTTCCTGAGAGATGAGATGAGACTTTTTTCTGTCTGTGAAGGAAGCCCGTAGATAAAGTCAAAGTTTAAACATTTGAATCCGGAATTGTTGAGAACTGAGGCTGCTCTTAGTGCACTTTCAGACGAATGATATCTCCGGAGCCATTTCAGCTCACTGTCATCAAAGCTCTGTATCCCCATACTCACTCTGGTAACGCCCAGGCTTTTCAGAAACCGCACTTTTTCTTCCGTAGTCTGCTCCGGTGCTGTCTCGATAATTAAACTGCCGCCTTCTCTTACCGGAAGATACCTGAAAATATTTTCGAAGATCTGCCCCAGGAAATGCTCATTCATAAGCAGGGGTGTTCCCCCTCCCACAGTAATGTCTTCGAAAACAGTATCAGCAGGAATAATCTCACCAAACTGCTTTATCTGCCTTATTACTGCAGAAGTGTATTTTTCAAAAAAATCATCCGTAAGACCGGTTACTGAAAAAAGATTGCAGTAACCGCATTTGCTCTCGCAGAACGGAATGTGCAGATACAGGCTGTGTCCCGCTCCGGAAAGTGTATGAACATAGTCTCTGAAACTTATATTCTCAAGTTTTCTGTACGCAGTCTTGTGCGGATAGCTGTACATATACTGAATATATCTGTTCATAATGTTACAGGAAAAAATGCTTGTACGGAACGGTATTTACTGCAGGGTGATTTACTGCATGAAATGAATAACCATCCTCACCATAGCATGTGCCGTGATCAGAGAAACATACCACAAATGTATCTCCTCTCTTTTCCTTCCATGCATCAAACAGTCTTCCGAGATGTTCGTCAGTATATCTGAGTGCTGCTCTGTGTGATTCAAGGCAGTCATTTTTTTCGCCTTCAAGATAAAAATTATTCGGATAATGTATAGCGCAGACATTCAGGTACATGAAGATTTTTCTGTCATCTGCATCCTTATCGAGTCTGTTTATGATAAAGTCAACCTGATTTTTTACGCTTTCCTTTACAGGACAGGCAAAAGACGGATTCCACCAGCTTTTTTCGAACATTGACGGAAACACTTTACCTATATCTGAACGCTTATCGAAAAATGTCACACCGCCTACACACCATGTGTCATAACCGTCCTCACTTAATCCCTTCGGGATACTTCCGCCTGAAAATTCATATATATCCGGCGGCAGATTTTTGTTAATTCCCTTTGCCATAAACAGAGGTTTACTCTCTGCAATACTCTTTGCCTCATCCTTCATCGGAAGAAATCCGGCAAATATCGCATGATGGGACGGGTATGTAAAATTACCCGGAGCCTGACGTTTTTCCCATGCTCCGTAACGGTTAAGAACCGGAGTTCCGCCATTCTTTTCCTCCTCAGCTGCAGCATCATATCTAAGTGTGTCCAGACAGATAAATAATATATCATGACTTCCCACAACCTTTGACATATCCACAGAGCTGTCCTTCTGATTCATTTTTGCTCTGAAAGCTGAAAATGGTATTTCACTCATAATTTTTTTCCTTTTCCTTAAATATTTTTTTCATTATTTCAACCTGACTTCTGTATATAATATTTTCACTGAAAATATCCTGATAAATAAGATCTCCTTGTCCGTTCATTTCTATAATATATGGTCTGCCTTTTTCAATAAGCACATCTATACCCGCACTTCTGAGTCCCGGAAAACAGCGAACCGCTCTCCTGCATATATCAGTAATCTCCCCGGTAAGTGTTTCTTCAAGGCCAAGATTTTCATAGTATTCTGCATGATTATTCAGATGAAGGTTCGTAACCGGACCTTTTGAGAGACGCGGAAGAATATAGTCAGCATTTCCGTCCTGCATAACTATACGAAGATCATAGCTGTATCCGTTACAGCGGGATTTGACATGCCATCTTTCTGTAATACACGGTAATGAAAGGAGTACATCAAGGAGTCTTTTTGCTTCCCTGTTTTCATATCTGGTCAGTTTCTTCGTGTTCACAGGCGTGCTGTTATCAACAGCAGCACAGGAATATGCTATCAGACTGTTTCTCGACGGCGAAAATCTCACTGCAGCCACACCGGCTGCACCCGAGCCGGTAAGTGGTTTTACAAATATCTGGGGAATACTGTTTTCCCTCATAAAATCAAGCAGCTCATCAGCACATGAAAACGCCCTGTCATACATGTGAGTAACAGGGATATTTTCATTTATAAGCCGCTGCTTGCATTTTTTCTTGTCAAGAAGTGCAGCGACAGCGTCCGGTGAATTAAAATGTTCAAGCACCGGCAGCTGTGAAACGGTACCAAGCATTTTTATGTACCCGTCAGTAAAATTTTTCAGATTATCTATCCTTACACTGTCTGTCACAGGCGGATCTGTCTTCAGAATAACCGATGACAGATCTTCATTTTCCCGAAGAATATCAAGGTCTTCATGGCTGTAAAATCTATAGCCTAACCCGCTCTCTGAAACAGCTTTTTCAAAAAATGTTTTTCTTTTGCCCTTGTTTCCAAGCAGAATTATTCTGTCACCATTGCATTGTACCATAACTCTCCGTCCCACTCATCTGCCTCCTGAGAATCAGAAAGATCCATCTCAACAGCCGGTGCAGCAGCTGTAAGCTTCTCTTTCATCTCATCTGAAAGGTAGTTGTATGACAGGTCAAGTTTTTTAAGATTCTTAAGCTCAGGAAGTTTTTTTAGAAGAAGTTCGCCGCCTTTGTCCGTTATAGTTCCGCATGAAAGATCGAGTGTTGTTATGCTGTCAATATACTTGCAGTCAAGCACAACAGCTGTAAGCTCATCCTGAATCTCGCTGTCCGCTATTCCGAGGTATTCAAGTTCAGGAAAATCTGAATTTGCGAGAAGACTTCTTACAGTATCCGCATCTCCGTCAAATCCGTAATTTTCGCTTCCTATATAAACAAGAAGCTTCTTAAGTTCAGGGAGCTCGGCTTCTTCAATTTCCTTAATAACATCAGAACCAAGGCCGCCGCATATAATTGTAAGTGACTCAAGGTTACTGTGCTTTATCTTTCCGAGTTTCAGATCTGTGCTGCCCTTGACAGTGATCTCCTTAAGCTGCGGCATAGCCTCCCAGATTCTGCTGTAATCACCCTGTATAATCCAGGATATCTCGCATTCCTCATAATCCATGTCACCTACAAAGAGACTGGTTATATGTGAGAACTTATCAGCATTATCAGCGATGGCATCCAGTACAGCCTGACAGCTGTCTTCATAAGCACCGCCCCAGTCACCGATTATCAGTTTGTCGATATTCTGAAACTCCGGATCCGCAAGTATCTCACCCACCATTGTCTCAGCTGTTTTTCCGTCTTCATAATCTTCATATTCGTGATAGTACTTTTTTTCCATGATTTTTTCTCCTTAAAGTTTTTTATATCTTAATCAAAGAGTCAGAACAAATCCAGCATACTGTCCAGATAAATTTTCTCCCTGACATTCAGCTGGTACTCCGGCTTTGTCATATAATAGAGGATAAATTCGAGAATCAGAGCACTGCCCAGTCCTCTTCCCTCTATTTTAAAATTTGAAAATCCCATCGGCATATAGATATTCCTGATATCATCTACGCTGATAAATCCCGGATTTTTCATTGCTTTTGAAAACATGTATCCATCACCGGCTTCCGGAGATGTACATATATGGTCAGGGCAGTTCTCCCCAAGATTTTTCCGGCTGACATTTTCGTAGCAGATTTTTCTGTCCGCACAGTCGAACCAACAGCATTCGTTACAGAGAAATTCAACCTTGTTTTTTTCCTTTACGTTCATTTTACTGAGCCTGTCAAAACATCTGTTAAGTCTGAAATCAGGTACGGCAAAGAGAAAATCATCGCGGTCCGTTTCCCTGACAAACTCATCAAAATCGGTAATTACCTTTGTTGTGGAGGATACAAAATAAAATCCCGGAAAATTCTTTTTCAGATAATCAAGCAAAAGGTCCGAATGTATGATGACGCCGTTTTGCACCCCCTGGTCTGTGTTAAACACTCCGCAAAGTGAATTGCATTTTCTGTCCTTGAGATGTTCGCTTCGGATCAGTGAATTGCTTAATGTAAGCCTTGAGGAAATGCCATATTCCTGCATAAGTGCATGAACCTCTGAGGGATCATTATCGCCAAACCCAACCCTTCCTCCTCCCCAGAGACAGTCTGCAGGTGAACCGTAAACAGAGCCGATATCACACCAGCTGTAAAAATATTCTCTGTGTTCACGGTAAACCGGAAGGAAAGCCCTGTACAGTTCGTAAAACTCAAACAGTCCGGGAAGATGATAATGAGCTGTTAATTTATTATTGTTTATCATTTTTTCGAACGTTCCGATGAATATACTTTCAATGGTTTATTTGTCCTCCTGACAGGAAAATCAGGATAATTTTCATTCCATTCGTCAATAGTAAAAACCTGAAAACTCTCAATTAATTTTATTGTATCGGAAACTGTTTCCTGAAGTTTGAATGGCAATTTCTTTTTTATTCTGTTTCTGAGAAGCCTTCTTGATACTCCGTCATCATTATCATATTCTACTATGTAAATATACTTATTCTTTTTATGCTTACCCAATAATGTAAGATAATGGAGTGAATCATAAAATTTTTTCGCAACACCGTCCACGTATTTATCCTTAAGCGGATTGAAAGATTCTTCATGACGGTAAACCTTTACGTTTTTGTATTCTACTATAAGAATGCTATCTGTTGTTTCAATGAGCCAATCGACGTCTTTTAATACATTTGCATTTTTCTGATATAACGTATGATGTTCATCGCTTGCCCAGACCGCATTTTCGCAATTTATTTCGTAATACTTATTTTCTTCAGTTAATATCATCAGTCTACACCCTTATCATATATTTCATCCAGTAATTCTTCAAATGATTTAGTTATTTCACTGTTTATTTCACCAAAATGCTCACAGGAAGATACAGTTACTCCTTCTGTATCTTTTTTTTCAATAGAAAAAAACATTATTGAATCGCCTTTATTTTTTCTAACCTCAAAATACTTTGATAGCATATAATCATGTGTAGCAACAAAAATCTGAACGCCATTACGCTGTAATTC
>CAMCOJ010000076.1 GCA_945876405.1 uncultured Ruminococcus sp. | reverse complement strand
CAACAGATAAGCCAACAGAAACACCAACAGAGAAGCCAACAGAAACACCAACAGAAAAGCCAACAGAAACACCAACAGAAAAGCCAACAGACAAGCCAACAGAAACACCAACAGAGAAGCCAACAGAGACACCAACAGAGACACCAACAGACAAGCCAACAAGTGAACCTGGCGAAGCAGTTAAGGGTGACGTTGATGGCAACGGTGTTGTAAATACAAGAGACTTCATCAAGCTCAAGAGATATCTCCTCCTTGCTGCAGACAAGTCTGAAGTACCAAACGGTGATATCAACGGAGATAAGGCTATCAATACAATCGACCTTATCCACCTTGTTAAGATGATTCTCGGCTAATAGTATTTCTGATTCAGAATAATTTCTGAGAATAATCATACATAAGAAGATTCCCCGGAACATTGATTCCGGGGAATTTTTTTATAAAAAAACCCTCGCCATAAACTGACGGGGGTATTTACAGTGAATGAAAAAATTTTTATTCAATTTCCATATTATGCGGATTTCGCTTCTGAATAATATAGTCTATAAATTCTTTATAAAAGGAAGATGGATTATCGCTTATACGTTCACCGATAAGTTCAGCCTGTGTTCTGTTCTGGGTCAGAAGTTTCATCTCCACAAGAGATTTACTGTTATCGGAAATATTGCATATGAGTCTGCAGCCTTCACTGTTCTCCTCATAGTCAAGAGAGAGACTTGCATTGCTGAGTTTTCGTGCTTTGTACTGAATTGCAGAGTACATAAGTCTGTTTCTGAATGAACGCTGGACATATGAAGAGAAATCCCTTACATAAATCTCTCCTTTTTCACTCAGTGAAAAATACATATTACCGTTTTCATCAACATCAGAATAAATTGTATCATTTACAAGAAGTTCATCAATAGCTTCATTGTAGTAAAAATAATTTATTATTCCCGAATCCACTGCTATTTCATAAAGTTCTTCAGACTCGGTTTTTTCTTCAAGGTGGTGAAGCAGATAGCAGATAAGAATCTTTACGGAATTAAGATCGTTAGGCTGATAGTCCATACTTATCCTCCTTTCGGGTTATCAGAAGAATGGAACAGAGAAGTATTATCTGAAATTGGGATATTCAAGAATGTGGCTGAGAAGAGCGATATTGACTGCAGCTTCCACACACGGTACAGCTCTTGGTACAATGCACGGATCATGTCTCCCTTTAATGCTGATAACGTCATTTGAAAGGTTGGTGTAGTCAATAGTGTTCTGTGGCTGGGCAATGGAAGGAGTTGGCTTTATTGCAACTCTCAGTATAAGAGGCATGCCGGATGAAATTCCGCCGAGAATGCCACCGTGGTTATTGGTTCTGGTGAGCACGTGACCGTGATCATCAACATAAAACTCATCGTTGTTCTGGCTTCCAAGAAGTTCAGCAGCTTTGAATCCGATACCAAATTCGATGCCTTTAACAGCAGGGATACCAAAAACAAGCTGTGAAATTGAATTCTCAAGTCCGTCAAACATAGGAGAACCGATTCCGGCCGGAATATTAATTGCAGCACATTCGATTATACCTCCCAGCGAATCAAGGGAACGTCTTGCCTTGTCGACATCGTCTATCATTTTCTTTCCGGCTTCGTCATCAATAACCGGAAATTCTTTTTTTCTTATATCCAGAAGTTCTTCACGGGTAACATTTGTATAGATAAATTCCTTGTCCTTTATTCCGTGAATGGCTGAGATATGAGCACCGGTATATATTCCTCTTCTTTCAAGGATCTGTGCACATACAGCACCTGCAAACACAAGGGGAGCAGTAAGTCTTCCCGAAAAATGACCGCCGCCTCTTACGTCGTTAAAGCCCTGATATCTTTTGGCACCGGTATAGTCAGCATGTCCCGGACGTGCAAGTGTCTGAACGTTTTTATAGTCATTTGAGTGCTGGTCTGTGTTCTGGATTACAGCACAAAGCGGAGTACCTGTTGTTCTGTTATTGTACAGACCGGACATAATCTGTGGTATGTCTTTTTCGTTTCGTGGTGTGGATGTTTTGTTTTTCTTTGGTGCTCTTCTTGACATAAATGCAAGAATTTCTTCCATACGGATATATTCTCCGGGCGGAAGGTTGTCAATAACTACGCCTATCCCGGCTCCGTGAGATTCACCGAATATTGAGATTGAGATACGGTTATTCCAAATTGATGCCATTAGCTGTTTTTCCTCCTAAATTAATGAAGTCCTTTAAGAAATCAGGGTAAGACTTTCTGATTGATTCGAATCCGAGTACAGTAACATTTCCGGTTGAGGCAGTTGAAGCTATCGCAGAAGCCATTGCGATACGGTGGTCGTTAAAGCTGTTTACTGTACCGCCGGTAAAATGAGGTACCGGGAAGATGATTAGTCCGTCATCTGTTACCTTTGCCTTTCCGCCTATACCGTTAATCATTCGTGAAGTGGTATCAAGACGGTCACTTTCCTTTATCCTCAGTCTTTCGGCATTTGTGATATGAACCGTGTTTCCTGAAAGTGAGCCAAGGACAGCGAGTGCAGGAACGAGATCCGGTATATCCGATGCATCTATATAAACATCTTCAGTTATGCCTGCTTTTTTATTATAGCACAAGCGTTCGGCTATTTCAATTATTTTCTTGTCTCCCTGGGAGGAAAAATCAGGGTCAGGCAGATTTGTTATCCTGACATTGCTTCCGGTTGCATTTGCGGTAACAAAAAATGCTGCCTGTGAGAAATCGGCTTCAGAGGTGTAGTCGGCAGAAATGTATTTCTGACCGCCCTTTACAGCATATCCGGTGTCTGTCTTTTCAACATTTACTCCGAAATGTTTCATACAGTCTGTTGTGATATTCACATAAGGTTCTGACTGAAGAGGAGAGGTGAGTATTATCTCAGAGTCCTCACTGCAGAGAGGAAGGGCAAGCAGAAGTCCTGTTATAAACTGTGATGAGACATTTCCTTCGATATGAAATTTACCGCCTTTTAATTTTCCGTGCGTAGTAAACGGCATAGTATGATTATAATCAAATGTTATATTCTTTTCCGAAAGCTCTCTCGTATATATATCAATCGGTCTTTCAGGGAGCCGTCCGTTTCCGTAAAATGTTGATTCAGTTCCGAGCGCACATGCAACCGGGATGATGAAACGCAGCGTGGAACCGCTTTCGTTGCATCTGAGGTCAGCTTTTTCCGAAGGAGTGCTTATACCCTGAACCTTTATAACATTTTCGCCGGTCTCAAATGAAGCTCCGAGGGCTGTGAGAGTATCTATAGTTGCGTAGATGTCCTGTGACATCGTTATGTCGCGTACATATGAAGTTCCTTCAGCAAGTGCGGCACATATAAGTGCTCTGTGTGAAACACTTTTTGATGAAGGAATTTTTACATCTCCGGAAAGTTTTCCGGGTAAAAAAGTTATATCCATGCTTTACCTCCGTTTAAGCTTCCATATATTTTCTGAATTCATCAAACGGCATTTTTCTGATAGATGAGATTCCGGTATCACTGCAGATAATTGCATTGATATTTGAAGATTCACATTTTTTGTCGTTGCTGCAGAGTGAGATGAGTTCGGAAACAGGGGCATCCGTAACCAGAGGAAGCTTGTATGATGAAATAACTGCATCAAGTTTTTCAAGAGCGGATTTTTCACAGTCTCCGTGCTTTACAGCCTGTTCGGTAATCATATGCATGCCGACAGCAACTGCATTTCCGTGGGTGTACTTTGTGTAGTTGTAGAAACTTTCAACCGCATGTCCGAGTGTATGACCGAAGTTTAAAAGCATTCTCTCGCCCTTGTCAAATTCGTCATTTTCAACTATATCTCTTTTTATTGAAACGCAGCGGAAGATGATGTCATCTATAACGTCGAAGTAGTTTTCAATGCTGTGTGAAGCAATTATACCGAAAAGTTCGCTGCTTCTGATCATGCCGTACTTTATCGCTTCAGCCATGCCGTCGGAAACGGTTTCAGGTGAAAGTGTTTTCAGCGTAAGAGGATCACAGATAACAAGTTCAGGCTGTTTGAAGGCACCTACAAGATTTTTTCCGCACGGAAGGTCAATTGCAGTTTTTCCGCCGACAGAGCTGTCTATCTGAGCGAGAAGGGTGGTCGGAATCTGTATGAAACCAAGTCCCCTGAGATATGTTGCTGCAGCATATCCGGTTATATCACCGACAACACCGCCGCCGAGTGCGATAAGGCAGTCGGACCTTGTGATATTGTTTTCAGCAAGAAAATCGTAAATGCGGTTAAGTGTTTCGGAGCATTTTGATGGTTCTCCGTTTTTGAAAACAAATTTTACAACTCTGAATCCGGATTCTTCGAGAGATGATATGACGGTATCAGAATAAATTGAGTCAACAATGTCATCGGTAACAATGGCAGCAAAACGTGTTTTGGTTACATCGGAAATGAGTTTTCCGCAGTTTTTTATTATTCCCTGCTCAATGAGAACCTCATATGGTTTTGAGGCTTTTACAGCAATCTTTTTCATAGTGAGCTCTGTCCTTTCAGTTATATACATAGATACTATAATTATACTATAAACGAATTTACAAGTCAAATTTTATTCTTGTTTCTGATGTGAAAATAAGACACCTGTTATCGCAGGTAATTAAAAAATTTTTATTGAATCTGCTCCGGAAATATGATAATATATATGGTGAATACAAAAAACAGTTTTATCCGGAGGAGAGTATATGAAATTCAGAAAGAATAATATTTGGGTTATGTTATCTGTGATATTTGGCGGTATAGGTATACTTATGAGTCTTATCAGTGCAGTGATTTTTGTTGATCACTATCATTTCAACAAGTCTACGCCTGAGGTCAGTGCAGTTATAGAAGAAATAAAAACGACAACCCGCCGCAAGTCAGACGGAAAGAGAACGACAGACCATGATGTATATGTCAGTTACACTGTTGACGGCACGGAGTATTACAATGAACTTGGATATTATTCTTCCGGAATGCACGAAGGTGACACAATATCTGTTCATTACAGTCCTGAAGACCCTGACAGAATAAAAACCAATTCATACGTCGGAGAACTTATCGTTTTTCCTATGGGTGTATTATTTGCAGGGATAGGTGCTGCTTTTTGCGCTGTTGAGATTAAAAGGTCAAAGAAGAGAAAGTTTCTTATTGAAAACGGGATAAGAACACTTGCAACGGTTACGGAAGTTTTAACCGATTACAGTACAACAGTAAACGGAAAACACCCTGATATGATAAAATGCGAGGTAGTTGACGAATATACAGGGCAGATTCATTCATACACATCAGAATCTTCGTTCAATGATTATTCTGTTTACAAAGGAATGCCGGTAAATATATATGTAAATCCTTCGAATCCGGAAGAGGCTTATGTGGATATTGAGTCACTTGTTGAGAACAGTCTGACCGGACCGACAGGATATTAAGAGATAAAACGGGTATGTGCGAATGTACATACCCGTTAAAATTATCACAATGATTTTTATACTATTCTGAAGAATTCTATATCAGAATAGTTCAGGATTCTTTCTCCGGCCGCATTCAGTCACTGTGAAAACAACCCCCTTGATTTATTCCGCCGGGGGTGGTATAATATTAAAATAAGTATATTGGAGTTTTGTTGCTATTTTATGGATGTGTTTCCTTTTTTGACTCCAGTTCTATAAATACAGTACAGGGGTGAATAAAATAATGATCAGAAGCATGACAGGCTTCGGACGTGACAGGATGGTGCTTAACGGAAGGGAAATTCTTGTTGAGATAAAGTCAGTCAATCACAGATACAATGAGCTTTATGTCAGACTTCCAAGGGCGTATCTTTATCTTGAGGAACCGCTGAAAAAGCTTGTACAGGAAAATATTTCACGCGGTAAGACCGAAGTAAATGTTACAATAACAAATGTTTCGGCACCGGATGTAGGTATTGAAGTAAATGCTGAGCTTGCAAAGGGATATGTTAATGCATTAAGAAAGGTAAACAATGAGCTTGGACTTATGGATGACCTTTCTCTTTCAAGAATTACACGTTTTCAGGATATTTTCAACGTTGTAAGCGTTTCAGACAATGAAGAAGAGATACTCAGTGATGTTAAGACTGTTGCAGGTTCCGCACTTGAAAAATTTGTCTCCATGAGAGAGTGCGAAGGTGTGAAGATGAAGGAGGATATTCTCGGAAGACTTGATTCCATAGAAAAGATGGTCGGATTTATCGAGGAAAAGTCTCCGGAAACAGTTACGCTTTACAGGGAAAAGCTGTTTGCAAAGCTTTCCGAAATTCTTTCAGCACAGAATATCGATGAACAGAGAATACTCACGGAAGCTGCTCTGTTTGCGGAAAAGATTGCTGTTGACGAGGAAACTGTGAGACTCAGAAGTCATATAGAGCAGTTCCGTACACTTCTTGATACGGAGAGCATTGTCGGCAGAAAGCTTGATTTCCTTGTACAGGAAATGAACAGAGAGGCAAATACCACAGGCTCCAAGGCACAGAACCTTGAGATAACAAGGACTGTTATTGATATCAAGTCCGAGATAGAAAAAATCCGCGAGCAGATTCAGAATATAGAATAGGCGGTTTGGCGTATGAAATTAATAAATATCGGCTACGGAAACATGATATCTTCATCTCGTCTTGTGGCTGTAGTCAGCTCTGAGTCGGCTCCGGTAAGAAGAATAATTCAGGATGCCAGGGACAAGGGTGTGCTGATAGACGCAACCTGCGGCAGAAGAACCCGTTCGGTTCTTGTTATGGACAGCGGGCACGTTATTTTGTCGGCTGTTCAGCCGGAGACACTTGCACTCAGATGCAGCGGTGAGAAAGGAAATGATACTGATGAATAAGGGAATACTTATCGTTGTCTCCGCACCTTCCGGATGCGGAAAAGGTACTATCCTTGCTGAAGTTATGAAGGACGAAAAATTTTATTACTCTGTTTCTGCAACAACAAGGTCACCGAGACCGGGTGAAACTGACGGAGTAAACTATCATTTTCTCGGCAGGGAACAGTTCGAGGAACTTATTAAAACGGGCGGGATGCTTGAGTATGCGGAGTACTGCGGAAACTATTACGGAACTCCGAGAGATAAGGTACTTGAAAAAATCAACGAAGGAAAGAATGTCATTCTTGAGATTGAGGTTCAGGGTGCTATGCAGATAAGAGAAAAGTGTCCTGAAGCTGTTTTTGTGTTTATCGCTCCGCCTTCAGTTGCAGAGCTGAGAAACAGACTTGAAAAAAGAGGGACGGAAACACCTGAGGTTATTAACCAGCGTGTTTCGGAGGCTGCTCAGGAAATAAGCTTTGCATACAGGTATGATTATGTTGTTGTAAATAATATACTTGAAGATGCAGTAAATGATTTTATATCAGTTATAAGAGCCGAGGAACTTAAGGCTGAAAACCAGAAAAATATTATTGACGAGGTGCTTAAAAATGCTTAGACCAGCTATTACACAGATTATTACAAAAAATGAAAGTTACTACTCACTTGTTATTGGTGTTGCAAAGAGAGCAAGAGCAATTGCAGATGAACTTTATGAGAAGAACGAGATTCTCAAGGAAAAGCCGGTTAAAACTGCTGTTGAGGAGTTTGCAAGCGGAAAGTACAAGATTATCGAATACAAAGAGCCGGAAGACAAAGAATAAAAATGATACAGCCACAGTCTGCTGTCAGAACAGCACTGGTTGCTGTGTATAATGTTGCATATTCATTTGACAGGGAGTTTTCATATATCATACCTGAGGAAATGACTGAAAAAGCAGCGGCCGGTGTACGTGTTGTTGTCCCTTTCGGACGCGGAGGAAGAAAGAGAGCAGGACTTATTCTTGAAGTGAAGGAGACTGTTCCGGACAGAAAACTCAAATCCCTTGTTTCCGTTGTTGACAGTGAACCTGTCATCAGCGGTGAGATGATGAAGATGATTTTCTGGCTTAAGGAAAATACATTCTGTACATATTATGATGCAGTTCGTACTATCCTGCCTTCCGGTATGAACATCCGTGTAAACGAAAAATATGAACTCTGTGAAGGAGCTGTACTGAGTTCCCTTTCGGGAGAAGAGCTTAACCTTGTGTGCTTTCTGAAAAACGCATCTTCAAAAAGAGAGTTTGATGAACTCCTTGACAGCTCATCAAATCCTGAAAAGGCTCCTGTGATAGAATCCCTGATTGAAAAGGGTGTAATCCGCAGAGTCAGTGAGGCCAGTCAGAAGGTAAATGACAAGTTTATACGCATGATAAAACTTACTGACAGATATATCAGCGATCCTCTGATGTTCAGACTTACACCAAAGCAGCAGCAGGCAGTTAAACTTCTTGAGGAGAATGGTTCTGCTTCGGTAAAGGAAGTCTGTTATATATGCAGTATAACTACAGCAGTTATAAAAAATCTTATCCGGACTGGTGCAGCAGAAGAATACAGCCTTCCGGATTACAGTATGCCCGGAGAAGATGACTTTGAACCTGATGCAGTCGGAAGTATTGTTCTTTCTGAGCCACAGGATAAAGTTTTCAGAAGGGTTGCTGAAAAAATAGACGAATCCGTTCCGCACTGTTTTCTTCTTCACGGCTGTCTCTTATACACATCTCCGAGCCCACGAGACAGGCAGAAATCT
>CAMCOJ010000075.1 GCA_945876405.1 uncultured Ruminococcus sp. | reverse complement strand
ACAAGGAGTATCGTCGGCAGCGTCAGATGTGTATAAGAGACAGAGCTTATACTGAGCGGCACAAATCTTATCGGAGCAGCTCTTGTATCAGACAGTTCAGACGGTTTTGTTAAACCGTTAAAAAATACAAAAACGGAAAAGGGGTATTAAAAATGAACAATGCAAAAATGATTAATTTTAACGGAACACCATGTGTAGAGCTTACTGCAGGCGGCTATACAGCACTGATAGCCTACGAAATCGGCTGCAATGTAATAAGGCTCAGAAACACGGAACACGCAGTAGAGTTTTTCAGATTCAATTCTGACAATCCGGCAGAGACAATTATCAGTTCACCTGAAGTATGGGGAATGCCGACACTGTATTTCCCGAACAGACTTGCTGACGGTGTGCTCAAAACATCAGATGCGGAATATCACTGGCCGGTAAATGAAAAAAATCATTACAACAACCATATCCACGGCTTCCTTCACAAGAGAGTACATAATGTCGAAGAGTACAGCTCAGACGAAAAGAGTGCGTGGGTAAGGACGAAGTTTGTATTTGACAGCAATGATGAATTCTACCAGTACATGCCGGTTGACTTTACTGTTGAGTACACATTCACACTTTCAGAGGACGGACTTAAGCAGGACATTAAGTTTACAAACAACTCTGAAAAGGTTCTTCCGGTTTCCATCGGTTCACACACAGCAATGGCTGCTCCTTTTGTTGACGGTGCAAAGCTTGCGGATATAAGACTTCAGGTTCCTGCGATGATGAGATGCGAACTCAACGAAAGATGTCTTCCTACGGAAAATCTTCTCGATCTTTCCGACTGGGACAAGGAGTATGTTGACGGTACAAAGATACCTGTTCTTCAGAATCTTGACAATGATATGTATGCCGCCGGCAGACTTGAACTTAACGGAAAGCCGTTCAACGGAATTATTGCCGAGGACAGGGCAAGCGGAATCAAGATATGCTACGAGGTATCAGATGAATACCGTTTCTGGATTATATGGAACGACCAGGGATTCAACGGTTACTTCTGTCCTGAGCCGATGACAGCTATGATAAATGCTCCGAACCTTTCACTTTCACCTTCAGTAAGCGGTTACAGAGAGATTGTAAAGGGACAGACTTTCGAAGCTTCACAGCATTTCTTCGTTTCATTGTGATTTTCTGCGGATTTTTTACTAAATCACTTGAAAAATAATAAAAAATATGATATAATCAGCTTAACAGTTTTGATAAAATATACAAAACAAAAATTTACTTAATAAAAGGAGTATCAATCATGAAATTCGGATTTTTCGATGACGCAAGAAGAGAATACGTTATCAATTCTCCAAGAACACCTTATCCATGGATTAACTACCTTGGAACACAGGGCTTCTTCTCACTGATTTCAAATACTGCAGGCGGTTACAGTTTCTACAAGGATGCCCGTCTCAGAAGAATAACAAGATACCGTTACAACAATGTACCTATCGATATGGGCGGACGTTATTTCTACATAAACGACAACGGTACAGTATGGAATCCTGGCTGGTCACCGGTTAAGACAGAGCTCGATTCATACGAATGCCGTCACGGTATGGGTTATACAATCATCACAGGTAAGAAGAACGACCTCAAGGCTGAAGTAACATTCTTCGTTCCTCAGAACTATGACGGTGAAGTTCAGCAGGTAGTTCTCACAAATGAAGGTTCTGCTGCAAAGACATTCAAGCTCTTCTCATTCGCTGAATGGTGCTTATGGGATGCTCAGGATGACTGCACAAACTTCCAGAGAAACTTCTCAACAGGACGTGTTGAAGTTGACGGTTCAGCAATTTATCACAAGACAGAATACAGAGACAGACGCGACCACTATGCGTTCTACTCAGTAAACGATACAATCGACGGTTACGATACAGACCGTGATTCATTCATCGGTCTCTACAACGGTTTCCACAATCCTGAAGCTGTACTCGCAGGCAAGGCAACAAATTCATTTGCTGACGGCTGGTCACCAATTGCTTCACACTACAAGGAAATCACACTCGCTCCTGGCGAAAGCAAGACACTTATCTTCATTCTCGGCTACGTTGAGATGCCTGCTGACCAGAAGTTCGAAGCTGACGGCAAGACAATCAACAAGGTTAAGGCTCACGCAATGATGGAAAAGTTCAACACACCTGAGAAGGTTGCTGCAGGTCTTGCTGAACTCAGAACTGTATGGGATTCACTCCTCGGAATCCTTAACGTTAACACACCTGAAGACAAGGTAAACAGAATGGTTAACATCTGGAACCAGTATCAGTGTATGGTTACTTTCAACCTTTCACGTTCTGCTTCATACTTCGAATCAGGTATCGGTCGTGGTATGGGCTTCAGAGATTCCAACCAGGACGTTCTCGGTTTCGTACACCAGATTCCGGACCGTGCAAGAGAAAGAATCATCGACATCGCTTCAACTCAGTTCCCAGACGGCGGATGCTATCACCAGTACCAGCCACTCACAAAGAAGGGTAACGCTGATATCGGCGGTGACTTCTCAGATGATCCGCTCTGGCTCATCCTCTCTGTTTCTGCATACATCAAGGAAACAGGTGACTGGAGCATCCTCGACGAGATGGTTCCTTATGACAACGATGCATCAAAGGCTCAGCCAATGCTCGACCACCTCAAGGTTTCATTCTACCACATCGTAAACAACCTCGGACCTCACGGACTTCCGCTTGCAATGCGTGCTGACTGGAATGACTGTATCAATCTCTCATGCTTCTCAGACACACCGGGCGAAAGCTTCCAGACATATACAAACCCTAAGTTTGCTGCTGAAGGCGGCTACTCAAAGGTTGCTGAATCAGTATTCGTTGCTGCTCTCTTCACATATGCAGGACCTAACTACGTTTCAATCCTCAAACACCTTGGTAAGGATGATGAAGCTGCAAAGGCTCAGGCTGAAATCGACAAGATGATGAAGAACATGATGGAATCTGCATGGGACGGCGACTGGTTCCTCCGTGCATATGACGCAAACGGCAACAAGATGGGTTCAAAGGAATGTGAAGAAGGACAGATCTTCATCGAACCACAGGGCTTTGCAATCATGTCAGGTCTTGACAAGGACATCACAGCAAAGACACTTAAGTCTATCGACGAGAGACTTAACACACAGCACGGTCTTGTTCTTAACAACCCTGCATTCACAAAGTACTATGTAGAATACGGCGAGATCTCAACATATCCGGGCGGATACAAGGAAAACGCTGGTATCTTCACACATAACAATGCATGGATTATCTGTGCTGCTGCTTACGCAGGCGAAGGTGATCAGGCATTCAAGTACTACTCAGAAATCGCTCCTGCATACACAGAAGAAACTTCAGACTTACACAAGACTGAACCGTATGTATACGGTCAGATGATCGGCGGTAAGGATGCAGGTGCTGATATCGGCAAGCCTGGCAAGAACTTTGGTCAGGGCAAGAACTCATGGCTCACAGGTACAGCCGCATGGAACATGGTAGCTATCTCACAGTACATCCTCGGTTTACAGCCTGACTTCGACGGCCTTAAGGTTGATCCTTCAATCCCTGCTGCATGGGACGGCTTCACAGCTACAAGAAAGTACCGTGGTGCAGAATACTCTATCACAATCAAGAACCCTGATCATGTTTGCAAGGGTGTTAAGAGTGTAACAGTTGACGGCAATGCAGTTGAAGGCAATACTCTTCCTGTATTTGACGGCGGCGTTCACACTGTTGAAGTTGTAATGGGTTAATAAACAGGTAAACTGGTTCTTATACTTAATATACAGAATTTCCGGGACGAAATGCGTTCCGGAAATTTTTTTGTTTTATCTGTTTAGTCTAAGTTAAGGGTAATTGTGTTGTTTTTGCAGGGCTTTGCGGTCGAGCTCTGCACTCCCTCCGGTCGCCTGCACCTTCGCGTTTCCGGTTAATTGTGTTTTCAAAGAGAAAACACAAGAGAGGCAGCTTCTTTCAGGGATTTTCTAAGGCTTTGTTCGTAAATAAGTATACTGCTCCAGAAGCTGCCGGTGCGGAATACGAGTGACATTTTTTTATCGTCGTTTTCAATATACAGATTATTGCTTAGCTTTAATGCGGCATCTGAAAACTCCGGTGAATCTGATATTTTTCTGAATATCAGTTCCGGAGTTTTTTCGGCTGTTCTGTCAAATGAATTCCTGTAGAATTTCAGTATGTCGGAACGGGTGTGAAGTATTCCGCGGTCACATTCACGGCTGAAGCAGAATGCGTATTTTTCAGTTATTATGATGTTTGGAAGAATAGAGTCTGTTTCTGAAGTTCTGCTGTAGTTTATCAGCGGAGTATAATCGTCACAGAACAGAAGAAGTGGAAGAATTTTTTCAAGTGTTTTCAGATTCCGGCCTGTATCACAGGGAGAAAAACTGAGGATCTGGATGATACTGATTTCAGGACGGCTCATACAGGCGGCTGTAAGTTCGCCAGAGATGTTTGAATATAAAGGGGGAGAGATAATCAGTATACGCTTACAGCTGCTTTCAGATATCATTCTGTGGATTGTGAGCGAAACGGAAAGTCTGTCGTATATCACTGACGGAATCAGTTTTTCCGCTGATATGCACTCTTTGAATATATCCGGCCGTGAGAAGTTTGAAAGTGTACTGAAAATCCGCTGTGCTGTACGGCAGTTCTCATATCCCTCCTCTCCGAGGGATGTAAAACGATAGCTGCTGCATAGGTTTTCCTTTTCATCACATGAGAGCATAAGTCCCTCAGATAGTTTAAGAACAATTTTTATATCCGATGGTGTTCTTGTACCCGAAATGAATTTGTGAAGAAGTGTTCTCTCTATTCCGGTTTCAGATGAGAGTGCAGAGATATTTACTTTTCTATCTTTTACAAATTCTGACAGAACACAGGAGAAATTTTTCATATTTTACACCTGCCTTTTTTTATCATATTTATTATATCATGGAAATTGTGCGGTTTTTATCGAAAGATATTTTACATATAATGGCAAAAAAATACCTCTTAGGGCGAACAGATTACCTCTTAGGGCGAAACTATTGAAATCTGAGATAAAATCCATTATACTAAATAACGTAGTCAGAAAACAGAAAATAAAAAACACTGTCACACACTTTGTCACATCTTTACACAAAGAATTTCCGACTGTAAAATAGTTTTAAGGGGGCGTGAACCATGATAAAGATAAAATTAGGAATTGTTGACAGCGACAGACTCTATCTTGAAAGGCTTACAGAGCTTATCGGAAAAAAATACAGAAATCAGATAGAGATTTATTCGTTTACTGAACCATCATCAGTTTTACAGGCAGTGAGGGAAAACCGGATAAATGTACTTGCTGTTTCCCAGGACACGGAAATAAAAACTGAAAATCTTGCAGAGTTCTGTATGTTTGCATATCTGACGGATTCGGCTGTTATTGATACATACAAGGGACACAGAACCATATGCCGTTATCAGAGAGCAGATGTGATTTACAAACAGATACTTGGTCTTTACTCTGAGAAACTGGCAGACAAGGTCAGGTACCGGATGTCAGGTATAAAAAAATCCCGTATCAGCCTGTTCTGCTCCGTCTGCGAGGGTGATGGAGCCACGACGGCAGCTGCGGCATTTGCGGAGCATCTTGCACAGCACGGAAAGAAAACGCTGTTTCTTAGTCTGAAACAGTTCGGAGACACAGGAAAGATATTCAGTGCAGAGGGTGAAGGTTCATTTACAGATATAATATTTGCACTGAAAAGCCGCAAGGCCAATATAACACTTAAACTTGAGAGTGCAGTAAAACAGAGCCGGAGCGGTGTTTACTTCTATGACCAGTGCAGAAATCCTCTCGACTGCACGGAGATAAAGGACAGCGAGCTTCGGACGCTGATTGATGAGATGAGTTCAAACTTTGGTTACAGCAATATCGTTATAGTAAGTGATTTCTTTATCTCGGACAAGCTCGTTACTCTTCTTGAATATGCCTCTGACGTGATTTTCGTTTCAGGAGATTCAGGGCTTTCAAGGGAGAGATTTGAGCAGAAGAGTGAGGTTATAGGCAGTATAGAAAAACGCCGGAACATAAATATCTCGGACAAGATGAAGATAATTTTCAACAAGTCAGGATACATAAAAACCTTCCCTGTGGATATCCCTGTTGTCGGAATTCAGCCTGAACTGGATATACATGAGGAGAGAGATATAGTGAGAAGTTTTTCATCTTCGGAAATGTTCAGTAAACTTTATGCAGAGGAGGATGCGGTATGACAGCAGCATTGCAGGTTAATTCAGATACAGAGGAGGGTGTGGTTTCAGAGCTTCGCAGGTATGTAAGAGATAACTTCAGCCTTTCGGAACTTTCCGATGATGAACTTTTTGATTCAGTGAGCAGGCTTGTTATTGAAAAGACAGGCGGTACGGGAATGTCCATTGACGAGCAGGTCGGAATTACCGAGAGCGTGTACAGCTCGATAAGAGGGTTTGGCGTTCTTGATATGATTATGAAGGACGATTCGGTAACGGAGGTTATGATAAACGGTTATGACAGCATATGGATTGAGAAGAACGGAATGCTGAAGAAGCTTGACAACAGATTTGAGAGCGAGGCACATCTTGAAGACACTATCCAGCGAATAGTTGCTATGGCAGGGCGTGAAGTAAACCAGGCGAGTCCGATAGTTGACACAAGGCTTCCGGACGGTTCGCGTGTAAATGTAGTTCTTCCGCCGGTTTCAGTTGACGGACCGGTTGTCACAATAAGAAAATTCTCCGTAAGCCGGATGACTATGGACGAGCTTGTCAGAATCGGTTCAGTTACGGAAGAGGCCGCTGAAATGCTCAGGGCGTTTGTAAGGGCCGGTTACAACATCTTTATAAGCGGCGGAACCGGCTCCGGAAAGACGACTTTTCTGAATGCTCTTTCTGATTTTATCCCGGAAAATGAACGTGTGATTACCATTGAAGACTCTGCGGAACTTCAGATAGCCGGAGTAAATAACCTTGTCAGGCTTGAAACACGAAATGCCAACACCTCAGGTTCCGGTGCGGTTTCAATGCGTGAGCTTATAAAGTCTTCACTCCGTATGCGTCCGGAAAGAATAATAGTCGGAGAGGTCCGCGGGGCAGAGGCGCTTGATATGCTCACAGCTATGAATACCGGACATGACGGTTCACTTTCAACAGGACATGCAAACTCTGCGGAGGATATGATGTCAAGACTTGAGACTATGGTGCTTTCAGGCTCTGAACTTCCGCTTGCAGCAGTAAGAAGTCAGATAGCATCGGCCATAGACATAGTGGTTCATCTGTCGAGAATGAGAGACCACAGCAGGAAGGTTACAGAGATATCCGAGATAACCGGTGTGGAAAACGGGGAGATAGTTATGAATCCGCTCTACGTTTTTGAGGAGAGTGAGGAGAGCACGGTGGAAAAGCTGTGCGGGGGACTGAGAAGAACGGAAAACAGGCTGGTTTCAGACACCAAGCTTACAAGAAGCGGAATATATATGGAGGTATGAGATGAGAAGAAGAAAATACGAGGAAAACAAAGGCCTTACGGGAATGGGGAGAGATTATTCTGTTTATCACATGGGTACGGCTGAAAAATTAATCAGTCTGTCTCTCGGGGCGGCGGCAGGAACTGCAGCGTTCTGCATATTTTTCGGAATGTGCATTCCTGCAGCGGCAGCCGGGATTGCCGGAGGAGCAGCAGGAATAAAGCTTGGAAAGAAATATTTTAAGGAGAAAAGAGATGAAAATCTCTTAAGGCAGTTCAGGGATTTTCTTGATTCCATGGCTTCCTCTCTCTCGGCAGGACAGAATATTTCCGGAGCACTCTGCTCGGCACATGGTGATATCATTCAGCTGTACGGGGAAAAATCGCTTATGGCGGAGGAAACCGGGATAATAGTAAACGGCATAAAGAACAATCTGAATGCAGAGGAACTGTTTGAAGATTTTGCACGCAGAAGCGGACAGGGGGATATACAGACTTTTTCCGATACTTTTGGCGTGTGCAACAGAACAGGAGGAAATATGAGAGAGGTTATTGTCAGGACGGCAGGTACACTCAGTGAGAAAATGCAGACCGAAAAGGAGATAGATGTTATTGCATCAAAGGGGAAAAACGAACTTCTTCTTATGGCTGCCATGCCCTTTATTATAGTTCCGATGCTCGGAACACTTGGCGAGAGCGGCATGTCCGGAAACAATCCGGTAAATGTTGCAGTGAAAATCGTCTGCGCCGTTCTTATAGCTCTTTCTGTCATTGCAGGAAGAAAGATAACAGATATCAGAATATGAATAAAAAGGAAATATGAAATGAACATTAATGAATCTGTTATAATGGCATTCGCGGGGACGGTATCCGCGTTATTCTGGCTCTTTCTCTTTATCAGAGGAAACGGAAAATACAGTGAGATTATTAAAACAAAGGCAGCAAAGGAACTTCGGCTTCATGAGATTTTCTTCACAGGATTTGAACTTATGAAAATTCTGAAAATCAATGTAAGAAGCGGGAAGTTTACAGAGAAACGAAAAAATATTTCCGAAATATACGGTCAGCGGTATGCAGAATTCTATACATATCTGTTTACCGGAGCTCAGATTTCATATGCAGCTCTTTTATTTCCGGTTT
>CAMCOJ010000074.1 GCA_945876405.1 uncultured Ruminococcus sp. | reverse complement strand
GATTTCTGCCTGTCTCGTGGGCTCGGAGATGTGTATAAGAGACAGACAGTGGATGTAAGCGGTGGCTGGTGTGATACGAGTGATCAGGGTAAATACGTTGTAAACAGCGGACTTGCAGTATGGACACTTCAGAATATGTACGAGAGTGCTTTGCTGAACGGAGAAAGTGAAATATTTTCTGACGGATCAGGAGCGGTTCTGAATCCTGAAAACGGTAACGGTGTACCGGATATCCTTGATGAAGCAGCTTATGAACTTGACTGGATGTCAGAGATGGTTGTAAAGGAAGATGAACCGACATGGGGAAAATATGCCGGAATGGTGTACCATAAGGTTCAGAATAATGAAATGCCGGTTTTTCCGGAACTTCAGCTGGATTATATCGGAGATTATGACAACAAGGTCCGGATTATAAAGCCTCCTACGTTTGCAGCCACACTTAATTACGCCGCATGTGCTGCACAGGCTGCACGACTCTGGAAACCGTACGATGCAGAAAAAGCGAAAGAATATCTTGATGCGGCAAAGAATGCGTTCGAGGCATATGAAAAGAACTACTATGAACCTGATCTGACGGAAACAATGCATCCGGATTTTGACTGCACCTGCACTAACGAAGAAATTAATAAAAAATCTCTGTATGCACCTGAGTATCAAAGAAAGAGTGCCATTGCCTATGGAGATACTGATGTAAGGGATGAGGCTTACTGGGCAGCATGTGAATTATACGTATCATCAAAGGTTATGGAAAATGCAGATGCTGACGGATATTTTAAAAGACTTTCAGTGTACGAAACACCGGATGACAGTGCATTCAGCATAAAGGCGGGACTGGCTGACAGTGAAAAAAACGGAGAATCACTGACATCATTTAACTGGAAAAATACAGCTGCTGCGGGAAATCTTACTCTTGAACTTCACCGGGATATTCTTTCTGAATCGGTGTGTGAGAAGCTGGACAGTTCACTTATTAAAGCAGCTGATGCATATTTTGACGTCGCAGAAGAACAGGGTTATGGTGTTCCTTTCCGGCACAAAGCTGATTTAACAGAGAATGCTGTTGGCTATCCGGAGACAATAACTGATGGATATGATTACAATTCAAATTCAATGGTCCTTAACAATGCAGTTATAATGGCGTATGCATATTACAGAACAAATGATTCCAAATACCTCGATGGCGTAACTGCAGCGATGGATTATCTTCTTGGTACAAATCCTCTTTCTTTTTCATATATAACAGGATACGGTTCATATACCGTACGTAATCCGCGTAATCTTAACTGGGCACATGAACTGGACCCTGTTTTCCCTTCCGCTCCGGACGGCGTCGTTTCAAGCGGTCCAAATGCAGGACTTCAGGATCAGTATGTAAGGGCACTTGGTTTTGTTCCTGGATTAAACGATAATTATTCTCAGAGATGTTTTGTTGACAGTGCAGAATCATGGTCAACCAATTCCGCATCACTCTGTGGTAATGCGTCGCTTTCATGGGTAGTTTCATTTCTCGCATCACCTGGCGGTCAGACTGACTCCGGAAAGACAGGCGACGTAAATCTTGACGGAAAAATTGATGTTACCGACATTACGGTCCTGTCGATTGCAATTGCAGGCGATACTGAACTTACAGAATTACAGCAGAAAAATGCAGATGTGGATTCTGATGGTAAAGTATTGCTTACAGATCTTGCAAGGCTCAGACAGTTTATTTCACATGTTATTAATAAATTCTGACAGGTATTAACAAGTGACAATTCAGAAGTTTAAAACTCTGAAACCATCTGATTGATAATCTTTGAGATGATACCGGATATTTTTATTTTATCAAAAAATCTTGAATGTAAATATCTTTAGTGGTATAATATATGAGTGTATAATTGAAAAAACCGGAGAAACATTATTTTTATGCCAAGACATTTATCAGTAAAAAAACAAATTTACAAGCCGGTGCTTGTGTCTCTGATCGGGCTGTCAATACCGACGATACTTGAGGAAATTCTTTCGACGCTGCTTCAGTATGTTGATACAGCGATGGTTGGAAGACTGGGTGAGAAGGCTACAGCTGCAGTCAGTACTACCACAACCATCGGCTGGCTTATTCATTCAGTTCCGGGGGCGATGGCAGTTGCACTTCTGGCACTTGCTTCAAAGGCGAATGGTGCAGGAGACGGGGAAAAACTTAAGAAACTTGCAGGGCAGTCCGTACTTTTAGCTTTTATTTCCGGAACTGTTCTGGAGATTATGGCACTTGTTCTGGCACCGTTTATTCCGGTGTGGATGGGTGTTGAACCGGATATAGTTAAACCGGCGGGTACATATTTTACAATAACAAGTATTACCCTGATACTGAGGACATCTTCAAGAGTTTTTGCTGCTATGATACGGTCGGTAAAGGATACGAAGTCTCCGATGTACATAAGCGTCGGTGAAAATGTACTGAATGTCCTTCTGAACATATTGTTTATATATAAACTTGGTCTGGGAGTTACCGGCGCAGCCATTGCTTCATGTATAAGCTTCGGAACCGGAGGAACGGCTATGTTTTTAATGATGCTCAGTAAACCTGAACTTCGTCCTTCGCTTTCGGATATAAAGCCGGATATACATCTGCTTCGTGAAGTTTTTGTAATCGGTCTTCCGGCACTTGGTACAACTGTGCTGAGCTGTTCCGGATATATTGTGTTTGCAGGTATGGTTTCCGGTATGGGTACTACAATTTTTGCAGCACATTCCATTGCTATTACTGCGGAGCAGATTGTGTATATTCCGGGATACGGACTGCGTGCGGCGACGAGTACACTTGTGGGAAATGCACTTGGTGAGGGCGATATACAGAAACTGAAAGCAACTGAAAGAATTGCTGTGTTCATGACAGTTATGATTATGATAATTAACGGAGCACTGCTGTATATATTTGCTCTGCCGTTTATGCAGATATTTACAAATTCCGCTGAAGCTGCAGTTATAGGAAGCAAAATGCTGAAACTTGTTTCATTTTCAGAGCCGTTCTTCGGACTTATGATTGTCCTGGAAGGAATTTCGTTTGGAATGGGGCGTACAAATCATATTTTTGTATGCGAATCAGCAAGTATGTGGGGGATAAGAATTCTTTTTACATTTTTCTGTGTAAAAATATTCGGACTCGGACTGACATCAGTCTGGCTGTGCATGATTGCAGACAATGTTGTTAAATCACTGTTGCTGTGGGTATTCAGACCAGGATGTGAGAAACGATAAATCAGCATTTTAACAGAGAGGTAAACTATGGAAAAATTAATACATAATGAAAAATTTGACGAAGAGAGAGCACTTTACGGTATTTCCGACACTATGGTACAGAACTGTGATTTTGACGGACCGGCAGACGGTGAATCTGCATTTAAGGAGTGCACCAATATAGAGGTTGAAGGCTGCTTCTTTAACCTTCGTTATCCGCTCTGGCATGTGGATAAAGCAGTGTTAAAAAACTGCAGAATGACGGAAAACTGCAGAGCAGCACTCTGGTATGACAGGGATATTCTGATTGAAAACTGTGAGATGCACGGTATAAAGGCACTTAGGGAATGTAATGGTGTTGAGCTTAAGAACTGTGATATTGTTTCACCGGAAGTATTATGGAAGTGCAGTGATATAAAAATCAAATCAGTTCAGATAGAGTCTGAATATCCGTTTTTTGAGAGCAGTAAGCTTATTATTGAAGATATGAAAATGAAAGGAAAGTATTCGTTCCAGTATGTTAAAGAAATGATAATAATTAATTCTGTTCTTGATACAAAGGATGCATTCTGGCACAGCAAAAACATTACTGTGTATGACAGCGTAGTAAAAGGCGAATATCTTGGCTGGTATTCTGAAAATGTAAGATTTGTCAGATGTAAAATAATCGGTACACAGCCGCTGTGTTACTGCAAAGGTCTTATACTTGAAGACTGTACTATGGAAGGAACGGATCTTGCTTTTGAACGAAGTGAAGTTGATGCAGATATAAAGGGGAAAATTGACAGCGTAAAAAATCCGTTAAAGGGAACGATCAGAGCCGATGAAATAGGGGAACTGGTTGTCGAACCTCAGTACGTAAATGCAGATGATACAGTGATTGAATGCCGGAGAAACGGCTGATAAAAATGGTGTGAACCTAATCCGGTTCACACCATTTTTTTAGTCAGTTGTTTTATAAAATTTTTTGAATTCTGAAGGAGTGCAGTGCTTGAATTCCTTGAATACTCTGTTAAAAGAAGCAATATTTGTGAAACCTGAATTCAGTGCAACTTCTGTTATAGGTACTGAAGGGTCAAGGAGAAGTTTCTGTGCTGCATTTATTCTGATACGGTTTATGTACTCAGAGAAGGAAACTCCAAAGTATTGCCTGAAGATTCGGGAAAAATGGTATTTGCTGTATCCTGCAACTGAAGCAATTTTGTCAAGGTTGATATCGTACATATAGTTTTTTTCGATATAACTCTGTACAGTTCCGAAACGCTCGCTGTATTCATCGAGTTTTTCCGTTGTACAGCCAAGCTGACTTCGTTTGACATCCGCCCTGCTTTCATATATATTAATAAACATGGATACAAGTTTGAGATAAATTTTTATTTCAGCCAGTTCGCTCTTTTCTGAATATTCGTCATATATTTCAAGCAGAGTTTTCTTTGCAGCTGTTTTTATTCTTTCCTCTGAATGACTGTCTATTACGGTGATGTCTGAAAAAACGGAAGCTATGGGGCGCATTGCCGGAAAGTCATTGAGCACGGCACTGTCACACTGGAAGATGATTCTCTGACCGTTTCCCGGCGCACTCATCGAATGAAGTTCACCAGGAGGTATAATAATTAATTCACGCTCTTTCAGGTTATAGGTTTCACTTCCGACTGTAACTGAAAAACTGTTCACAAGTGGCATGATTATTTCGAGAGCATTGTGCCAGTGCATTGGGTAGTCTTCGTTTTCGGTGTTGTCATATAATAGAATAAAACCGTTGTTGCTGTATTCTACTGTTTCAAAGTCTCCGCTTAGATGCTGTATCATTTTTATCACTCCGTTTAAAAAAATAGCAACAGATAATATCTGTAAATTGCTGAGTAAAATCTTATTTTTAATATATGCGATAGAAGAATTATATCATATTCTTTTTGAAAATTCAATATTTATGTATATACTTACTATATAACTGAGCAAAATCTGTTGATACAATCGCAATATTTGATAGGCATTTTTTGCTTTTGAGTATTATAATATAATCATTGAATAAAGCATAACAACACTGCACTGAGAACGGAGGATTAATTATGGATGTCAGATACTACGAAAAAAATTATAAAAACTATGGAAAGTGTGCGTGTCTTGAAACTGCAAATATTCTTATGATGGCTTCACTTGAATTCGGTCCGAGAATAATATACTTCGGCATAAAGGGCGAAGAAAATATTCTTTTTGAAGATACGGACAGACATTTCTCCCTTGATGTAGACGGATACGGAACGTGGTACACTTACGGCGGACACAGACTCTGGAGATCACCTGAGATTGTTCCCGAAACATACTATCCGGATAATTCGCCGGTTAATGCAGAGTTTTCAGATGGCGTTCTTAAGCTTACGGCTGAACCAACGCCTTTCGGAACACAGTATTCGATTGAGGTGGGCTTCGGCGAAGATGAATCACTTAAAGTAGTGAATAAGATTCTGAACTGTTCCGGTAAACCGTTGAGATTTGCTCCGTGGTCAATTACAGGACTTGCAGCCGGCGGAACCGAATATATCGATCTCAGTACAGAGGATACAGGATATCTTCCGAACCGGGCAGTTGTTTACTGGCCGTATTCAAAGATGAAAGATGAGAGATTTGACATATGTGACAGCAAAGCGGTTCTCAGGATGGATTCTTCAAAATCTGAAGCTTTCAAAGTCGGATTTAACGTAGTTTCCGGCAGAGCGGTTTATGTAAAGGGAAACCAGACATACACAAAACTCTTTGACGCATATGACAAGGGTGCTGTTTATCCTGATTTCGGATGTAATTTTGAAACATATACAAACGGCGAATTTATAGAGTGCGAGGTAATAGGAGCTCAGAAGGATTATGCTCCGGGTGAATATGCACAGATAAATGAAACATGGATTATTAAGAAAAATTAAGGAGCACAGGCTTATGGACAGAGATAAATTTCAGCAGATTGCTGAAGAAGTAACCGGAAGAATGACTACCGAGGAACAGGCTGAGCAGCTGAAGTATGACGCACCTGCCAATGAAAAAGCCGGACTTAAGGCATATAACTGGTGGAATGAAGGACTTCACGGAGTAGCAAGAGCAGGATCGGCAACCATGTTTCCTCAGGCTATTGGACTTGCGGCAACTTTTGATGAGGAACTCATCAGAGAAGTGGCAGATATAACTTCAACGGAGGCAAGAGCAAAGTACAATGCGTATTCTTCCCATGAAGACAGAGATATTTATAAGGGACTTACACTATGGTCACCAAATATTAATATTTTCAGAGACCCGAGGTGGGGAAGAGGACAGGAAACATACGGAGAGGATCCTTTCCTTTCAGCAAAGCTTGGTACAGCTTTTGTAAAAGGACTTCAGGGTGAAGGAGAATTCCTGAAGACCGCTGCATGTGCAAAGCACTTTGCAGTCCATAGCGGTCCGGAAAATATCAGACATGAATTTGATGCAAAGGTTTCTGCAAAAGATATGGAAGAAACATATCTTCCTGCTTTCAGAGAACTTATAGAGGATGCCGGTGCTGAAGGAGTCATGGGTGCATATAACAGAGTAAACGGAGAACCTTCATGTGCAAGCACCTTCCTTATGAACAAGCTTAAGGAATGGAACTTTGACGGTTATTTTGTTTCAGACTGCTGGGCAATAAGAGACTTCCATACAACCCATAAAGTAACAAAGACTGCTCCGGAATCAGCTGCAATGGCACTTAAGGCCGGATGTGACCTCAACTGCGGAAATACATACCTCCACATTCTTGCGGCACTTGAAGAAGGACTTATAGACGAAGAAGATATCAGAAAAGCCTGCGTTCATCTTATGAGAACAAGAGCAAGGCTTGGTATGTTTGAAGAACACACTGATTTTGATGATATTCCTTTTGATGTTGTTTCATGCGATGAGCATAAGAAAAAATCCCTCGAAGTATCAGAAAAATCAATGGTTCTTCTTAAAAATAACGGTATTCTTCCTCTTGACAAAAACAGTATTAAGTCAATTGCAGTAATCGGTCCGAATGCTGACAGCAGAGAGGCTCTTGAAGGAAACTACAACGGAAGAGCAGACGAATATGTTACATTCCTTGATGGTATCAGAAAATCATTTGACGGACGTATTCACTATTCAGAGGGTTCAGCTCTGTTCAAAGACAGGGTAATGAATCTAGGAATGGCAGATGACAGACTTTCGGAAGCGGCGATTGCAGCTGAAAATTCCGATGTCGTAATTCTTTGCCTCGGACTTAACGCAACACTCGAGGGTGAAGAGGGGGATACAGGAAATGAATTCTGTTCAGGTGACAAACCGGATCTCAGACTCCCTGAATCCCAGAGAAAACTTCTTAAAACTGTACTTGCCACAGGAAAACCGGTTATCGTTGCGGTTGCAGCCGGCAGTGCAATAAATATCGAAGAAGACTGTGACGCACTTATTCATACATGGTATCCGGGACAGTTCGGCGGTACAGCACTTGCCAATATCATATTCGGCGAAGTTTCACCGTCAGGAAAACTTCCGGTTACATTCTACGAAACAGCTGACAATCTTCCTGACTTTACGGATTACAGTATGAAAAACCGTACATACAGGTATGCCGAAGGAAATATTCTGTACCCGTTCGGATACGGACTTACATACTCGAAAACTGTTTGCTCAGATCTTTCATTTGCTGACGGAAAGGCGACAGTCACAATAGAAAACAAGGGCGGATATGAAACTGATGAAGTAGTTCAGTTCTACATCAAGGATACATCTGAAGATGCAGTTCCGAATCACAGTCTTTGTGGGTTCAGAAGAGTACATCTTGCAAAGGGTGAGAAGAAGACCGTTTCAGTAAATATCTCCAGAAGATCATTTGAAGCAGTTCATGAAGACGGATCAAGAGAAATATGCGGAAGTGAATTTACACTCTATGCCGGTATTTCACAGCCTGATGAACTCAGTTGTAAACTTACAGGTACTGATACTGTATCTGTTCAGATAAAATTATAAAAATCAAACATTCTATTATTTAAAGGAGAAATTATCATGAGCACATTTTTTAACGGAATTGAAAAGATTGCATACGAAGGAAAAAACAGCACAAACCCGCTTGCATTCAAGTATTACAACCCGGATGAAATAATCTGCGGAAAGAAGATGAGTGAACACCTTAAGTTCGCACTCTCATGGTGGCATACAATGGGCGGTGACGGAACAGATATGTTCGGTGCAGGTACAGCTGACAAGTCATGGGGTGCAGCTGATCCAATGGAGATAGCAAAGGCAAAGGTTGACGCAGCTTTTGAAATCATGGATAAGCTTTCAATCGAATACTTCTGTTTCCATGACAGAGATATCGCTCCGGAAGGTGCAACACTTGAGGAGTCAAACAGAAGACTTGACGAAATAACTGACTATATGAAGGAGAAGATGGGCAGCAAAAAGCTTCTCTGGGGCACAGCAAACTGTTTCAACAATCCGAGATATATGC
>CAMCOJ010000073.1 GCA_945876405.1 uncultured Ruminococcus sp. | reverse complement strand
CCCCCCCCCCCCCGCTTTTTTTTTTCAAGCAGAAGACGGCATAGGAGATTTCTGCGTGTCTCGTGTGCTCGGAGATGTGTATAAGAGACAGGTTCTTGACCTGTGTTCCGCTCCCGTCGGCAAGACATTTACTATGGCCCAGATGATGAAGGGAACGGGCAGGGTTATTGCGTTTGACCTTCATGCTCACAGGGCTGAACTTATAAGAGAAGGAGCGGAGAGACTGGGACTGAAAAATGTTACAGCACTTCAGGGCGATGCACTTGTTCATAATCCCGGACTTGAGGGAGCGGACAAAATTTTATGCGATGTTCCGTGCTCCGGACTTGGTGTTATCAGGAAGAAACCTGAGATACGCTATAAAAAAACAGATAACTTCAGTGAACTTTACGATATTCAGTTCCGTATACTTCAGAATGCAGCTTCATATCTGAAAAAAGGCGGCGAGCTTGTGTATTCAACATGTACACTGAACCGCAGGGAAAATGATGACATAATAGATCGTTTTCTTGCGGAAAACAGCGAATTTGAAGGTGTGAATTTTCTGGAAGAAACAGGTGAACCTTTCGGCAGCTATAAGGCTGTGCTGGGGGCTTCAGGACCTGACTGTGACGGATTCTTTATTTCAAAAATAAGAAGGAAATGATCATATGACTGAAAAAACTGATATTCTTTCTCTTTCATATGCAGAACTTGTACAGGCTGTTGAGCAGGCCGGAGAGAAAAAATTCCGTGCCGGACAGATTTACAGCTGGCTTCACGTTAAAAAAGTCAGCAGTTTTGATGAAATGACTAACTTATCAGCCAGTTTAAGACTAAAACTTAATGATAGTTTTTATATAAAACGCCTAAATATCGTCCGAAAGCTTGAATCTACCATTGATAATACTGTAAAATATCTTTATGGACTTGAAGATGGCAATATTGTAGAGTCCGTGGTAATGGAATACAGCTTCGGTTTATCCATATGTGTATCAACTCAGATTGGCTGTAAGATGGGATGTGATTTCTGTGCATCGACCATTGCGGGTTTTGTAAGAAATCTTACCGCATCTGAAATACTTCTTCAGAAGTATGAGGCTGAGAGGGATCTTGGAAAGAAGATTTCGAGAGTTGTGCTTATGGGAATAGGCGAACCGCTTGACAACTATGACAATGTACTCAGGTTCATAAGGCTTGTTACCGCTCCTGAGGGTGACGGAATAAGCCAGAGACACATTACTCTGTCAACCTGCGGTATAGTACCGAAGATATATGAACTTGCGGATGAGAATCTTTCAGTTAACCTCGCTGTTTCGCTTCACAGTTCATCAGATGAAGCCCGGAGCAGAATTATGCCTGTTAATAAAAAATATAAACTTGAAACGCTCATGAAGGCGTGCAGGGATTATACCGGAAAGACAGGACGCAGAATAACATTCGAATATGCAGTCATAGAAAATGTTAATTCATCCCGTGAGGATGCAGTTCGTCTTGCAGGACTTATGAAGGGCATGATAAGCCATATTAATCTTATCGGGGTTAATAATGTAAAGGAAAGAGACTATTATTCATCAGCAGGACATGTTGAAAAATTCAAAAATGAGCTCCTCAGGCTCGGAATAAATTCAACTGTTCGCAGAAAACTCGGTGCTGATATTGATGCAGCATGCGGACAGCTCAGAAGAGAATTTGAAAGTTCAAGAGGTGATATGGTTGAAAATAGCAAGTGAATCTGATATCGGTTTATGCAGATCTGAAAATCAGGATATGGCAGTATGTGAGATACTCGATGATTCTGCATTTGTAGTAGTCTGTGACGGTATGGGCGGAGAAAATTCAGGTAAAGACGCAAGTTCAATTGCTGCCGAAGTAGTAAAGAATAAGTTTCTTGCCGGATTTGACCGGTCGTTTGCTTCGAAGAGTATTAAGAATCTGCTTGTTTCTGCGGTATCTGTTGCAAATTCAGTGGTTTTTAACACGTCAAATGCTGAACCGGAGAAGTCAGGAATGGGTTCTACCTGTGTTGCAGCATATATAGATGCAGATTCAGATACAGCGTATATTGTGAATGTCGGAGACAGCAGGGCATATCTGTGCCGCAGGGATTCAATAGAACAGATTACAAAAGATCATTCTTATGTTCAGCTTCTCGTTGAACAGGGACAGATAACTGAGGAAGAACTTGCAGATCACCCGAGAAAAAACATGCTTATCAGAGCGGTTGGCGTGGAAAAGGATATTGAAGTTGACTTCTTTGAAATAAAACTTGATGGTTCAAGACTGCTTCTGTGTACAGATGGTCTTCATGGCTGCTGCAGTGATGATGAGATTCTTGCTGCAGCTAATGATTCTGAAATTGAAGAGGCTGCCAGAAAACTTGTGGATATGGCTCTTGAAAAGGGTGGCCCTGACAATATTACTCTTGCAGTAGTTGAAAACAGCTGATACGGATTTGGGGTTTAAGCCAGTCCTAAAAGAGTTTTAAAACATAAATCAGGAGTGTTTCACATATGGACAAATACACAGGCAAGAGGCTTGACGGACGTTTTGAGATTATCAGACTCATAGGCAGCGGCGGAATGGCTGATGTTTATAAGGCAAATGATCTTCTTGAAAACAAAATTGTTGCTGTCAAGATTCTGAAAAAAGAATATTCTGAAAATGAGGAATTTCTGAGGCGCTTCAGAAATGAATCGAGAGCAATTGCGGTTCTCTCGCATCCTAATATAGTAAAGATAATAGATGTGGGTTTTACCAACAAAGTTCAGTATATCGCTATGGAATATATTGACGGGATAACACTTAAGTCATATATGGAACTTGAAAAAGTTATGGACTGGCAGACTGCATCATATTTTATGCTTCAGATCCTCAGAGGACTTGGTCATGCCCATGAAAAAGGGATAGTGCATCAGGATGTTAAACCGCAGAATATTATGCTGCTTGAAGACGGCAGGATAAAAGTCATGGACTTTGGGATTGCAAAGTTTGCAAGAGATGAAGGATTTGCCACTTCAGCCCAGGCTATAGGTTCAGTCCACTACATAAGTCCTGAACAGGTGAGCAGTGACAAAACAGATTCCAAAAGCGATATATATTCGGCAGGTATTCTTTTTTACGAAATGCTTACAGGAGTAAAACCTTTTGACAATGAAAATCCAATAACGGTTGCACTTATGCATATGCAGGCAAAACCAGCAAAACCATGCGATGTAAATCCGGATATACCAAAGGGACTTGAGAAAATTATCCTGAAGGCAATTGAAAAGGATCCGGCGAAACGTTATTCAAATGTTTCACAAATGATTAATGACATAGAAAAATTCAAAGAATGTCCGGATGATTTTCCCGGATATTATGAAGAGGAGAAAGAATACGTTATGGAAAGAGATAATCAGAGCAAAAAAGATCTTAATTCCACAAGGTCGTTCAGAACAGTTGATGCTGACAACAGGATGGATATGAATGATACAGTTATGGAAACCGGGTATGATGACTATGATGATGACAATTATGCTCAGGATAATCAGCTTCCTGCAGTTGAAGAGGAATATATTGAGAAGAGATCAATGTTTGTTCCTATGCTTGCCGGAGTTGTTATAGTTGTGATTATCATAGCAACAATTTTTATATCTGGATTAATGCTTAATTATTTTGGAAATGAATCAGATTACAAGGAATTCACAGTACAGAACTTTGTAGGTCAGGAATATGACAATGCAAAGAAACTTTTCAGCCAGTATCTTGTTTTTGAAGTTAAGGAGTCGATATATTCTCCTATGGCAGAGAACACAATTCTTGAACAGGATCTTGAACCGGGTGAGGTTGTAAAGCCGGGACACAAGATTTATGTTGTTCTCAGCAAAGGCCCGAGAATGATTGAAGTTCCTCCGCTTGACAACGGATTTACAGAAGCACAGGCAAAGGCTATTCTTGAGGAAAAGAAATTTTCTTCCCAGACCAGGCTTGTATACAGTGACACAGTTCAGGAGGGCTACGTTATCAAAACCGAGCCTGAGGCCAATACAGAATGCAAGGAAGGAACCACGGTTCTCCTGTTTATAAGCCGCGGAAAGATGACTACTCAGGTAAGACTTCCTGATGTAAACGGAAAGAAAGAAGACGAGGCGAGAAAGACACTTGAAGACCTTGATCTTGTAGTTGAAACACAGCAGAGAAATTCACAGATGCCTGAAGGTACGATTGTGGGAATGAGTCTTACGGCAAATACACTTATTCAGACAGGTACCAAGGTAACAATATATGTTAGTACAGGACTTCCTCCAACGCTTACGCACGAGATAACAATTCCGTTTCCGGATGATGCAAACGGTGTATTTGCATTTAAGATTTATGTTGACGGTACACTTAACAGTGAAGCAAGAGATGTTGATTCAAAGTACACAAGAAGTAAAAACCTTTCAATAAGCGCATCAGGCGGCGAGAAAGAAATTACAATATATCTTGTAAATCAGGGAAATGGTAAGGAAGCTGAGCTCGGACGTTATTCATATTCATTTGATGATTCGAAGACAAAGAAGCAGCTTTCAGAAGATATTACTGGAGCATTCAGGGAGGTTGACGGATTGAAAGCCGCACAGCAGCCGGTAACACAGGCTCCGCCTCCGGTAACTCAGGCACCTCCTCCGGAGACACAGGCACCGGAAACAGACCCGCCTGTAGTTGAGGAATCTCAGCCGGAAAATCAGGAACAGCAGAACAACGGAGAATAAATATGCCGGAATCAGAAGTTAGAACTGGACTTATCGTTAAGTCCATCGGGGGACTCTATACAGTAGAGTCTCCTGATGGTATTTATGAGTGTGTTCCCCGGGGTATATTCAGAAAGGAAGGAAAGTCGCCCTGTGTAGGTGACAGGGTGAATTTTCAGGATGACAGGGTTATTACAGAAATACTTCCCCGTAAAAACCATCTGATAAGACCGCCGCTGGCAAATATGGATCAGCTTATATTTGTTGTATCCGTGTGTGAGCCTTCTCCGAATCTACTGTTGCTTGACAAATTCATTGCAATAGCTGAATACAAAAATATTAAACCGATTGTGGTTCTTACCAAAGTTGATCTTGATAAGCATGAAGATATTTTCTCTGTCTATAAAAATGCCGGTATTGATGTTGTTGTAATAGATTACCGTAACGGCGAAGGCATTGAAACGCTTAAGGAAATACTTGGCGGAAAGATAAGTGCTTTTACAGGAAACAGTGGCGCAGGAAAATCAACCCTGCTCAATGCTATTGACAGCAGATTTGACATCAGGACAGGTGAGATAAGTAAAAAACTCGGACGCGGCAGACACACAACCAGACATGCACAGCTGTACAGGCTTGATAACGGAGGATATATCGCTGATACGCCCGGTTTTTCTACTTTTGAAACAAACAAATATGATATAATAAAAAAAGAAGAGCTGTGTTCCTGTTTTACAGAATTTTCAGAATTTTCAGATAACTGCAGGTTTAAGGATTGTTCCCATACGAAAGAAAAAGACTGTGCTGTTATAAAAGCAGTAAGCGACGGATTTATATCCGAAAGCAGACACAGTAGTTACTGCCAGATGTATGAAGAAGCTAAGTCCATAAAAGAATGGGAAATTTAGCACCCATACACTCATAAAAGAAGGAGAATAATTGCTATATGGATAAGAATATCGGGGTTATGCTTGATGGCAGATATGAGATAAAAAAACGTATCGGCGTCGGCGGAATGGCTGATGTTTACAGAGCCTACGACCGGTCAGAAGGCAGAGATGTCGCTGTAAAGATTCTTAAAAACGAATATACAAAAAACGATGAGTTCCTCCAGCGTTTCAAGAATGAGTCCAAGGCAGTTTCCATGCTTTCTCATCCGAATATAGTTAAGGTACTCGATGTAGGATATAATGAAGAGATGAGATTCATTGTTATGGAATACATCGACGGTATAACACTTAAGGATTATATTGAAACCAAAGGACGTTTGGACTGGAGTGAAACTTCACATCTTGTGATTCAGCTTCTCCGCGCTCTCGGTCATGCACATGACAGAGGCATTATACACAGAGATGTAAAACCGCAGAATATAATGATGTTTGAAGACGGCACAATAAAAGTCATGGACTTTGGAATTGCCAAGTTTACTTACCAGCTTGGAATTACTGCAACGGCTCAGACTATAGGTTCAGTTCACTACATAAGTCCGGAGCAGGCATCAGGAAAGATGACTGACGGTGCAAGCGATATTTATTCTGTGGGTATAATTCTTTACGAAATTCTTACAGGAAGAAAACCGTTTGATACAGAAAATCCGCTTACGGTAGCACTTATGCAGATGAATGACATTCCGGCAAGACCAAGAAGTATTAATCCGGATATTCCTGTTGGTGTTGAGGAAATAATACTTAAGGCAATGGAAAAAAATCCTTCAGACAGATATCATACAGCAAGGGAAATGATAAATGACATCGAATTGCTGAGAAATAATCCTGACCATGTTTTTGGATATAAGTTTTCAAGCTTTCCTGAAGAAACAGCAGGAGAAGAGCCGGAAGAGGTAAAGATTCATCCGGAGCCTGAAAGTGTAAAGGAACAGGACGAAGAGAAAGAAGAGGTAAATTACCTTGACTATGATCCTGATGAGGCAACTCCGAATTATTTTATTGATTCCAGAAGACGTGAGCGCGAAAAGAAGCCGGTAGTTTCAGATATTCCGGAAATCGAAACGGTCGGCGGGAACAGGCTGGTTACGAGGCTTGCAACAATCGGAACAGTTGTCGCGATGATAGTTGTTGTAGCAGTGATATCAGGATTTGTATCGAAGATAATACACAAAAATAATTCTTCAACCTTTCCTATGCCAAGTCTTCTCCAGTATAACTATGATGACATGGTAAAAAAATATTCCGGAGAACTGGTTATTACAATCGAAGGTGAACCGGTGTATTCAGAGTATGTAGCTGATACGATTGTGTATCAGAGTATTGACGCCGGGACAGAGATTGAAAAGGGAACAGAAGTATTTGTAAATATAAGCAACGGTAAAAATACATCTGTAATTCCTGAAGTTGACGGTCTGTCAGCACTGGAAGCAGTAAATATTCTCAATGCTGCAGGATTTAAAAAGGTGTCCCAGACTGAGATTTTCAATGACATTGTTGAGTACGGCAAGGTTATTCGTATTTCTCCTGTTGCAGGAACGGAGATGGAGGTAACGGGCAAGGTTACTATCTATGTCAGCAAGGGCAAACAGTCTGATTCCAAAATACTTCCTAATGTAGTAGGAAAGAAGAAAGACGAAGCGGTTCGCATACTGCAGGAAGCAGGGTATACTGTGGAAGTTCAGGAAAAGGATAACAAGGCTCCTGAAGGAGAGGTATTTGAGCAGAACTTCCCGGGAGACACTCTTGTAAATCCTGCGGAGGAAAAGATAATAATATACGTAAGTACCGGAAAGCCCCCGACAGCAGACGTTCCGTTCACATTAACCTTCCCTGAACGTGCATACGGAGTCGTAACTTTTAAGGTTTACATTGATGAAAAGCTTGTTCAGATGGTTGAAGACATAAATATAGAAGGCTTTACTGAGTACAGCTTTGATATAACAGGTTCTGAAAAGCAGAATGTCAAGGTTGAGGTAATGAGCATCGTAACAGGAGATGCTGCGGTGATTGGTCACTACAAATTCGACTTTGAAGAGAAAAAGTATGAAGTTATCAATGAAAACATGAAGGGTGCTCTTGAAGCAATTAAGGCTATCAAACCGGAAGAAACAACACAGGCAGCAACGCCGGCACCAACACCTGCACCTCCGCCGGTTACACAGGCACCTCCTGTAACACAGGCTCCACCGGTTCATACACAGGCTCCGCCGGTTGAAACAGAGGCTCCGCCGGTTGAAACCGAACCGGAACCACCTGTAACTGAAGCGGCATCAGAATCAGACAGTGCTGCAGAATAATTTTATTAACCAAAAACTTCGTTGTGAATATAATGTATTATAATACATAACGGAGGTAATGACTATGAAAGTTGTAGTAATTAAAAGTCCTGCATTTATATCCAGTGTTCTCAGGGTTATACTGAGGATAAAAAAAGAGGACAGTGAATAAATTTTTACCGTTACCCGTATTAAACAGGGTAACGGTATTTTTTTTTATTATCATGAATAAATATTTAGGAGGGGGGATGTTTTATATATGACGAAGTAATTTGTGAAACGGAGAAGGACGAAAAAAAGACTGATAATTTCTGTAAAACAGAACACCTTATGTCACTTGCTGTATCTGTTTTGTTTCTGGTATTATTCGTGGTGTTGTCTTTGATTTTTTTCATTTACCCTGAAGTTTCAGAGATAACTGATGAGATATTTTCAGAGATAACTGACTGTGACTACTCAGCAGCAGTGACTGAATACCTTCAGAGGATAAAAAATGTTTTCAGTTAAGGTATTAAACACAGTTATTTCCGTGAATATAGGGTTTTTGGCTGTTATAGCACTTATAACCCTTAACGGAGGAGATTACAGCGGGGTTTCTTTTGCTGCGTGCATGATTCATGAGGCCGGACATATCGCAGCTGTGTATCTTTGCGGAAACGGAATAAAAGGAATTTCGTTCGGAGTAAAGGGTATATCTATGTACAGAGAGGGAAAGATGTGTTCTCCCTTGTCCGATATCTGTCTCTTATACACATCTCCGAGCCCACGAGACAGGCAGAAATC
>CAMCOJ010000072.1 GCA_945876405.1 uncultured Ruminococcus sp. | reverse complement strand
GATTTCTGCCTGTCTCGTGGGCTCGGAGATGTGTATAAGAGACAGGAGGAAAGCATGCCGTGCTTATGGAGGATTCGGCCTATAAGTCGTGCTATTTCTGTCTTTCCAACACCGGGGTTTCCCTGTATTACAAAGTTCGGAACCCTGTAGTTTATATTTTTACAGTCAAGATTTTCAAAACGTTCAAGTGAATACAGATCAGATACCTGTTCTTTCTCTTCAGGAGTGCTGTATTTTACAAAGGTTTCAAATTCATCGATGTTTCGTTTAATCACATCACAGGCATTTGCCCAGCCGCTGTTTCTCCTGCTTTCAAGAAGTTTTTCAGGATCCTCCGAGGAATATTTCTGATTTTTCTGTTCATAAATTTTATTCACAGTTTCAGCCGAAAAAGGAACTTCATCTCCGGGATAGTCCCGCATATATATTTCTATTCTGTCACGGAATGTATTCAGACCGTTTTCTGACTCGTGGCAGTAGAAAAGCATGGCATTTACTGTTTCATCAATGCTTTTTTCATCCCAGCTGAATTTCAGCTTTTTTATCCTGCTGCCTGAAGTACAGCCACGTACTGCCCAGTAACAGAGAAGATTCCTGAGTTCATCACTTCCCGGGTGTTTTACAACAACGCAGGTGTCTGAATTGAATTTTCTCTTCCCTTCGTTGTCCTCGGATAAAAACAGCGATGAAAGCGACAGTTCACTGTTGTTGGAAAGCATCTGCTGAATTTCCTTTGTTCCCAGTCCCTTTGAAAGAAAAATGCAAATATTTCTGTTGTCACTTGTCATGGACTTCCAGCTCTCAAAAAGCCTGTTGTAGTTTCTGCGGCTTACCGAGTCAGTTCGGTTTACAAAGTCATCAAAGCTGGTGAAAACAACTGCTGTTCTGTGCTTTCTGTTCTTCATAAGTGCCTCTGCCTTATGAATAAAGTCTGCATCATTTTCCATAGGATAACGCATACGGATTTTTTTCCCGGAATCCGTTTTTTTCTTTTCCGTCCCTGAACTTTTCTTCTGAATACCGAAAACATTAAAAATATCATCAGCCTCCGGTTCAGGAGCTTTTTCAGAGACCGGCTTTTTTTCAATACATTCAGCGTAGTTTTCAGCGCTTTTACGGTCACAGAAATAAAGTCCCGTTCCCCCTCCGGAATAAAACACTATACATTCGTATCCGGTTTTACGCAAATATCCGCAAAGGTATTTTTCAAAGCTTAATATCTGAAGATCCGGTGTGCAGAATGAATCGGTTATATTTCCGGATATACTGAAAATGCGCTGTGATGAATATTCAAAAACTGATTTTTCCAACCAATTCTCACCTCCTGCGTACAAGCTGCGGATTTTCTATGGCAGTTTTCACACCTGCCTCTCCGGCGTTCATATTTCTTGTATTTTCCATACACTTCAGACTGACACTGTCTATGCTGCTGCATGATTTCTGAAGGCTGTTCACTATGTCTTTTCTGTACTGCTCACGGCTTTCCTCCGAACTTTCACTGCTGAGTACAACAAGCTCGGTTTTTATCTCATTATCCTCATCTGTATACGGAATAAGTGAAATGGTAATTTCCTCGCCGGTAAGGGGGCATGAGTATGTTCTCTCTCCTGCCTTTGAAGGATCTCCGTCCGTATACTTTGTATCCGTAAGAGTAAACCCCTTTTCCTTCAGTATTCCGTAGATTGATTTTTCAGCCTCTACCCTGTTGAGACTGTACAGCATAAAGTAAAAGGCATCGGCCATTTCTTCCTTTATCTCTGCAAGAAGTTTTCCCAGTTCATCACTACGTTTATGAAGTTCAATACTGTCTGCATTTTCTGCATCCTCTGAAATAAATCTTTCACTTTCTTCGGACTTCCTGCAGAATTCCTCATATTCACACTTCATAAACTGTGTAAGATCCGCAGAAAGAATCTCGTCACTTTCCTCTGACATTCTGAATTCCACTGAATGAAGAGAATCAAGAAGTTCCTTTATCTCAGCAGAAAAATATACAAGACTGCTCCTGTAAAATTCCCTTTCCTTCTCTTCAGCATCCGACCTGTACATATCCATATAAATCTGCGTAATTGCCGAAGAAGCAAGACTGACTGCCGACTGGTAATTTCCCTTCATTACATCATATTCAGCCTCGGTAATGTATTTTTCACCGGCTTCTGAATTAAAAGCTGATGACAGTTTCCTTGCATCGTTTATAAGACTCTGTGCCCTTTCAGCTGCACGTTTTTCCCTGGCGGCGATATCTGACTCAGCATTTTTTATCTCTGCCGCAACCTTTTCCTTAAGAGAGGTAAGTGCAGAGGAAATTTCAGAATTGCTTCTGTTTACTGCTTCGTCATAGCATTTTTTAAACCGTGAATGTATCTTTTCAATGCTGCTGACTGTATTCTTTCCGGTTTCACGAAGGAGATTTCTAAATGCTTCTCCGTCCGATGAATCTATATTTTCTGAGATTATATTCTGAACCTCAGACATTTCATCAAGGACATTTTCGATAGTCCTGTAAAGTTCTTCCCTCTGGACGTTAAGTGTTTCAGTAACAGATTTGTCCAGTTTTTCAATATCATCGCTTAGTTTCTTTACTTTCTTTTCTTCCTGTTTTTTATTGTATCTGTGTACAGCTATCGCACCTGCAAAAGCAATCTTTCCTGCAGTTTTTGCAATGTTTTCCGCTGTATTCATAACCGAGAGTGCCATTACTACCGGTGTAAAAAAAATCGATCCTCTGCTTATCCCGCTCATAATTCTATACCGTCTTTCTCACTGTTAGTTCTTTTCTTCTTTTTTCATTTGCTCTGTTTCTGATAAGTGCCATAACCTTGTCATTATCAGAAGTTTCAGCATTGCAGTTACTTTCAGAAACAAGTATTCTGCCTTCTGTAAATCTGCGGATTCCGCTGAGAAAATTCTCCTCTGTCGCCTTAAGATTCTCAGCTGTTCCGGAACCGTTGTGTTCAAAGTAAATTCCCACTGCATTTACCACTGTCATATTATCCGGACATACCGGAAAAATCTCAACTGTTATTTTCTTTCCGGCTTCTTCTGCCTTAATTGTGTATTCATTTCTGATATCGTTGTCCCTGAAACCTTTCTCAGTTATCAGACCACAGCGTTCATCAGATATCCAGGCTGTAATCTTTACACTCAGGTCAGCTGCACGTTCAAATGAGGAGATAAAACCGGTATGAATGTTTACCCTCATGGCAGCTGCTTCTTTATGCAGTGCGGTCACTTCGTCTATCTTTGAGGAAAGCACTTCAAAATCAACTGCATTTCCGCTTTTTCTCTCCCTCTTCAGAAATGATGTTATCTTTTCCTCCCGTGTATCTCCGGGCATACTGCTTACCTGCGCTGTAAAATCTGCATACTCACCTGCTTTTTTCAGCATCTGACTATATCGTCCGCCTGACCAGAAATCAAACCTTTCCGCCTCAAGTTCTGACTCTGCGGAAAGACGCTTTTCAAAACTGTCGCACTTCACAACTGAAAAATCATCCGAACCAAGAAAGTCATTTACAAGCAGAGTATAGTTTTCAAGCTGAGTAAAATATCTCACCCACTGTTCAAGGTTTTTCTTCATTCTTTCTTCAAAAAGTGCAATCTGAAAGCCTATGCCTGAAGAGCTTGCCATGCAGGACTCATAGAATCCTGACTTAAAATCCGCCTTGACAGATTCCATCTGCATAAGCAGTGCATCGGCCGCACTAGGTTCGAAAAACTCGTGTGGATATCCGGAAGAAAATCTCTGGAACTCATCATAGAGCTTTTCCATTCTTCTCCGTGCTTCTTCCCTCATGGTCTGTTCACGTGAATCTATACGAAGATTCATACTCTTAAGCTCTCCGGAAATTTCCTTCTCAATTTCTTTCATGCGGGCATACATAAGGTCATTTTCTTCCTTAAGTTTTGCATAGCCGGCACTGATATCATCTATTTTTTTATTCAGTTCTTTATTAAGTGCAGCTGAATACTCCTCAAGATATTTTTCATAACTGGTTCTGAGAACCTCATCATGTTCAGAAAGTTTGTTCTGCATCTCATTCTGCATGGCAGCAAGCCTGTCAGTAAGTGACTTTTCATATTCACTTCTCATCTCGTCCATGCTCTTTATGTTTTTCTGATACTGTGTACGCAGATTTTCAAGTTTTCTGTTAAGCAATACAGTCTTTGCGCTCATATTCCTTCACCGCTTTTACTCTTCCTCAGCTTCTTCACTTCGTTTACGTGCAAATTCTGCGATATGATTTTCTATCACGCTCATATCTGAAATAATCTCATCTATCTTCTCCTTTACCGTGCTGTATCCGGTTTCATTTTTGTAGAATTCAAAAACGGAGCTGTAGCATTCAAGCTGATTTCTGAGATTGTTCATTTTTTCCCTGTTGTGACTGTTTTCTTCAAGGTTTCTTTTCAGTATATCACGTCTTGCCTCAAGATCGCTTATTTTCGCAATATCCTCTGTCATTTTCTCTGTTTCAAGACGCAGCTGTGAAATCTTGCCGGATATATCCTGCTTTTTGAAAACAAGTGATTCTCTCCTCTTCTTTTCATCTTCAAGAAGATTTTCCAGAGAAAGAAGCTCACTTTCCTCTTTTTTATTCGAATCTGAAATCTCGTTGATAAGGTTTATTATTTTGTCAGTTTCATCTTTTTCCGTGAATTCAAGTTCAAGTTTTCCTTCAGTATCCGAAAGTGAAATTATTATTCCTGACATCCGGCAGTTTCCCTCACAGACAGTCTGGTTCTGGGATCTTATCTCAAAGCTTCCTTCGGTTATATCACTGAAAACCACGGCTGCAAAATCAAAGTCAAGTGAAACAGCCGGTTTATATACCACGGAAAATTTTATCTTCTCGTCTATCTCGGCATTTGAAGGACTTATGCACTGAATCACTGCATTGTTTCTTACAAATCCGATATCCTTAAAGCCCCGCGCAGATGATTTCTGACAAATATCCGTTTTTACCTGTCCTGACATTATATCATGAGCGGCTTTACCGTCTATAATTATTATACTTTCATAATCTATAAGCATTTTATGTCCCCCAGTTCACATCGTATTTTTTACCGGTTTCACTTCTGCTGCCGGAAAGTTCAGCAAAGTTTACCTTCAGTTTTCCGCCCTGATTTTCGATGGAAATTCTTATTGACGACGAATCAACATCTTCACCTGCTGAAAGACCCACTGGTATAATCACATCTCCGTAAACACTCGAAGGATTTGATACATTGCAGTAATCTCTGTGTCTTTTTGAAACTGCAATCACAAACCTTCCTGGCTTGTCGACAGGCATATCATATTTTTCCGTGTCCCCTGTATAAAAAAGAAGGGGTCTGAATTCGATTCGTCCGGAACGCTTGTTGTTTAATATGATTCCGTAATCATAACCTTCCTCAACTGAATATCTGTCCTGAACTTCCGAAACGGTTTCTGCTGCATTGTTCGCTTTTTCTTCCTGAAAAAACGGTCCTTCAGGCTCACATTTTATTCTGTTAAACTCTGAAAGAAGTGCAGCAGCCTCTGAAGGTAAGATTCGTTCATTTCTCTTAAAGGCAGTTGTTTTTGAAAAGAAATCTGAAAGAAATCTGTATTCATCAGGGATATACTTTGAATCAATAACCGAACCGTCTGAATCGGGATCTGCCATCATAAAGTATTCATCCTCTTCAGTGCCGGAAACGGTAAAATAATCTCTTCCGGAAATCTCATTAAAAAGCATCATTCCATATGAGTATGAATCGGATTTTTCATCACGTTCTTCACCGGACATAAATTCCTGCGGATCTCTGTATCCCGGCTGAACATCACCGTTTATTATTTTCTCAATAAATTCGCTGAACATATTTCCCCCTATATCTCAAAGCTTACTTCAATACTTCTTCCGTTATTGTTAAGATCTGAGGCACTGACAGTCAGAACTCCCTGTTCATCAAACCTGAATACCGTCTCTATCCGCTGTTTTCCTGTATCAGCCGGCGTTATATCGTTAAATACAAATTCTCCTGCTTTTCTGTATTCGAGATTTTCAAAGTCTTCAGGGTCACCGCTGTATTCGTACACTTCAAATCTGAGTTCCGTTTCAAACCTTCCGTTGTTGGTATAGATATGTCTCTCTTCAAAATTACTGTCTATATCTGTTCCTGCGGAAATAACAGAGTCCATATACTTTCCGTTTTTCCCCCTGCAGATAAGGCCAAGTGAATTAAGAAGTTTGTTCACTATATGGATATTCCTGTCACATGCCTTTATCGCTGCTCCGCGTGCGATTGTAGTAAGGTAACTCTCTCCCCTGCAGACATCACCGGCAAATATAACATCGCTGTTTTCAAAAACTGAAGATATAAACTGTCTGAGATAAGGATCAGCACTCATACCGCCTGTGAAAATAACATGGTCTGCGCCATGCTCCATAACCTCATCGGAAACGATAAGTTCTTTAAGCACTTCATATATCTCATCAGTTGCCGAAAGATATTCATCATATGATATTTCTGCTTTAAAACTGCACCCGCAGCTGCAGCTGTCCTTCCTTTCACATACCGAGCATACTTCATTAAGTTCAAGACAGGCTGCTTCGTTTGGATTTTTATAAAGCTGTTTCTTCAGTTCCTGGGAAGCAGTCAGAATAAGATTACGGATTTTTTTCCTTGACGTGCCCCATGTGACTGCATCATCAGTCAGGTCCTGACCCGAACATTCCCTGAACTGCTCAAGGAGAATACTGCATATTGCCTCATCAAGATTTTTTCCTCCAAGATGACGGTTTCCCCCTGCAGCTGTAACATTAAAGCCGGTCACTCCGTCTGTTCCTGTAAGCTCAACAAGTGCAGCATCAACCGTACCGCCTCCGAAGTCTATGACATATACGGTTTCTCCAGGTCTGAAACTGCTGTCGTTAAATGCAAGAACAGCCGCAACCGGCTCTTTGATTATTTCAATCAGTCCGATTCCGGCTCTCTTTACAGCAGAGGCTGTACGTTTAATCTGATCCTCACCAAACTTTGCAGGAACAGTTACTACAGCATCAAAGCTTTTTTCGTCCGGAAATCTTTTTTTCAGGGTATCTTTAACTTTTTTCAGTATCTCAAGAGAAATATCTTCAGCCTTGTATCTTTTTCCGCCACACTCCCAGAATTTTTTTCTGTCGTCCATAAATACCTTTGAATCGCAGACAAATGCAGCCGGATTTTCAGATGCGAGTGTCTGCGCCTGACTTCCGACTATTGTCTTTCCCCGTTCAAAAAATACGCATGACGGAAGAACAGTTCTTCCGTCATCGAACTCAAGAAATTCTATATTGCCGTATATGTTCATCCAGCCGGCTACAGTATTGGTAGTGCCGAGATCTATTCCGATGTTCATATTTTTATCCCCTTATGCGCATAATAATGTGTATGAATCTCCATACGATATAAACAATGACACAAGCGATAATAATGTTAAGTGACGAAGTGACCAGAACAGCAAAGATATCAGAAAATGATTCTGATACTGAAAGTCCGGCAAATGTTTTCAGCTTGTGCTTCATAAAAAATAAAACTGTCATCATAAACGAAAGTCCGGCAACAGAATTAAAGTTGTATCCGATATGTGTTTTCAGCCTGTTTGCATAGACCAGAACTGATGTAAATATGAATGAAAGACTGAACATACTTGCAGCTGCAGTTGCTGAAGGTATGAAATCAGCAAGGATTCTTCTTATCTCATCAAGAAGGGTTCCGTTCAGAGCAGGTTCTTTGAAAAACACCAGTACTGACCAGAAAAAATAAAGTACAAACACCGTTGTCATAAATGCAGCCGGTGATGACGCAAATTTTATTCTGCAGTTGTCATTACGGATTCTTCGTGCAAAAAATATATCATTATCCTCTTCAGAAAAATGCTTCAGTGCCATACGCCCGGTCACTGCATGGGTAAAACCGCTGCACACGGTTGCACCGTCTCCTGTGTAATCACCGTAAATATGTACGCAGACACGATCCTTTCCCGTTTCATCATCCCGAGGAACAATATCAAACGAATACAGAGTGTCACTGAAACTCTGCTGATACATGATGTAGTGCCGGATCTTGGTGAAAAGGCCTCTTTTTTCGCCGGTCTGCGGTCTGATATTCTCAACGGTTCCGCATATCATCCTGTGCTTTCTGTACCTGTCAGCCGATGTAAGAGCCTTAGGTTCCGAAGCTTTGACCTTTCCGGTACTCTCAAGCTTCGGTCTTCCTTCAAGACTCTGTGGTGATACATCAGCATACTTAAGTTCAGATTTGCAGACCGGACACCTTGTCCCGCCTTTTATACTGTTTGTATACGGTTTTCCCTCACAAACGGGACAGTAAAAAATCTCCATAATACCCCTCCACCTTAATCCGGACACCATTCATCAAAATAAAATTACTTCTTTTTTACTGTTATGTAGTCAAGAAGTTCATCTGTAAGAATCTCAAAAAGATTCAGCAGTGCCTTTGTGTCCTTGTTTGCAGAGAAAATAAACAGCAGTGAAAGGAATGTATTCCATGTCATTGTTCTCTGCTTTTTCTCGATAGCGAGAATTGTCTGTCTGCTCATACCTGCGATATCAGCAAGTTCCGCCTGTGTAACGCCGAGCTTTGCTCTTAAAACGACCAGGTTTTCAGTCATTCTCTCAACCAGTAAATCTTTTGTTTCTTCGCTCATAATAAAACAACCCCTATTCTTTTATAACTGTCTCTTATACACATCTGACGCTGCCGACGATACTCCTTGTG
>CAMCOJ010000071.1 GCA_945876405.1 uncultured Ruminococcus sp. | reverse complement strand
ACTATACGCAGTTATATTGAGAAAGAACAGGATCAGGCAACAAACCGGGTTATTATAGTTCCGAAGATGAGTATTGAACGTATGAAAGATATTCGGCATAAAAGTTATGGTATAGCCGAATTCATCATAAACTATCTGTTTGGTATTAGCGGGGAAAATAACAGCCAGAAAGAAGAAATGCTTGTTGGTTTTTCGATTCTGGAGCTTATGAACGGCTATAAGGCTGAATCGATGCTTGATATAAGAGAAAAAGAAATTGAAGAAGCATTGCTGTTTCTTTCAAAGATAGGTGCTCTTAAACTTGAAGGCGGATTCCTTGTTCTTTACAGCGGAATGCGTATAAAAAGAATGGAACTTGATAATAGAATCAAGTATAAGCAGGAAGACTACAAACAGCTTAATGAGTTTTACCAGCAGAAAATACAGCAGATTCACATTGTCGGCGAATATGCCAATATGATGGTTCGTGATTATAACGAAGCTCTGCAGTTCGTGAATGACTACTTCCAGATGGATTATAAAAAATTTCTGTCACAGTATTTCTCAGGAGACAGGGCGTCAGAGATAGAAAGAAATATAACACCTGAAAAATATAAACAGCTTTTTGATACACTATCTCCAAGACAGCTTGAAATCATTCGTGATGACAACTCAAAGTATATTGTTGTATCAGCCGGACCTGGCAGCGGTAAAACAAGAGTTCTCGTACATAAGCTTGCTTCACTGCTGCTTCTTGAGGATGTAAAGCATGAACAGCTTCTGATGCTGACATTTTCAAGAGCTGCCGCTATCGAATTTAAGCAGAGACTGCGTGAACTTATTGGAAATGCGGCAAATTTCATCGAAATAAAGACATTTCATTCCTATTGCTTTGATCTTGTTGGTAAAATAGGGAGCCTGAAAGACTCTGAAAATGTTGTAAAGGATGCGGTAGCTCTCCTAAACAGCGGAGATGTTGATTTGGGTAGAATTACCAAATCCGTTCTCGTCATAGATGAAGCACAGGATATGGACGAAAATGAATACGAGCTTGTGGAAGTTTTAATGGAGAAAAATGAAGATATGCGAGTAATCGCTGTGGGTGATGATGATCAGAATATTTTTAAATTTCGTGGATCAGATTCAAAATATCTGAAAGAAATGATTACAGAACACTGTGCAAAGCAGTATTCACTGATAGACAACTACAGAAGCTGTGCAAATATCATCAGATTTGCAAATCGGTTTGTAACAGAAATCTCCGACAGAATGAAGATTGAGGAGATTCAGGCTGTAACAGACGTTGCAGGTGAAGTAAGACTTATAAAGCATAGCGGTCAGAATATGGAGACTGCTTTGGTTAAAGATATATGTTATCATTCTTCGGAAGGAACGACGTGTATACTTACAGGCACCAATGAGGAAGCCCTGCTGATACTCGGTGTTCTGAAACATAGGAACATTCCAGCCAAACTGATACAGTCTATTGATGGATTTGATATGTATCAGATAGCAGAAATCAGGATGTTTCTTAAAATACTTGATTCTGAAAATTCATCTCCTGTAATCAGTGATGAGCAATGGAATAATGCCGTCAGTAAAGTAAAGAAATGTTATGATAAGAGTTCGTGTCTTCCAGTGATAACTAATATTCTCACTACTTTTGCTGAGGCAAACGAAAAGAAATACCGAACAGACCTTGATATGTTCCTTCATGAGTCAAAAATCGAAGATTTCTATACTGACGAACACGGTATTATAACAGTATCTACGATGCACAAATCAAAGGGCAGAGAATTTGATAATGTGTATATGCTTTGCCAGAATGTAAAGATGGAGAGTGATGAGGATAAGAGAAAACTATATGTAGCCATGACCAGAGCCAAAAAACAACTTCATATTCATTACTTTGGTGATATGTTTGATAAGTTTGCTGAATATGCGCCTTCAGATGATGTTGATCTTCTTTCGTATCCGAAACCTTTTGAGGTTATATTGCAGCTTTCACACTCTGATGTGTACCTTGATTTCTTCAAGGATAAAAAGCAAATCATTCTTAAACTGAAAAGTGGTGATCATCTTTACGTCAGAAACAATAGGTTATATGTAAAATACAATGACAAACTTATTCCTGTTCTTCAGCTTTCTTCAAAATGTAATGATAAAGTAAAAAGTCTTATAGCATCCGGCTATGAACCATATGATTCTGTTGTCAGATTTATTTGTGCATGGAAAGGTAAAGAAGATGAAAATGAATCTGCTGTAATTCTTGCTGACATTTTCTTCCGTCTAAGAGATTCAGGGTAGTATGATAGTAAAAGAGGCTGAAGTGATTTATAAAAAAAGCAGGTGAAACCGCCTGCTTTCTTTATGTCTGATTTATTCTATCATAGAATCCACGAATTCATACAGTTTGTCGATATCATCATCATCGGGATGCTCCGCAGCCATTTCCATTATCCTGTTAATCTCTTCCGGCTGATAACCAGTCTGAACTTCCAGTATCTCGCGAAACTTTTCCGAACCTTTTCCCTGACATAGAAAAAGTCCTTTATAATCGGTTTCATCGTTTATCCATGGACTGACTGCGTTTTCAATGTATTTCATATATTTATTGTTAGCAGGCAGACCGCAGGAGGCGAACAATGCGACTTTGACGTTCCCAAGTTGTTCAAGTATACTCATTATCTTAATGCTGCACAAACGGTTCTTGACGGGAAAACCCACAAAATAGAACTCCGCTTCCGGAAGTTCGTCCGTTTTCTCTGCGTCAGTTATTGTTTTATCATTGCCCGGCAGGCATACATAAATATGCTTTGCAAGCTCTTCGGTGTTTCCCGTTTCGGAAAGATAGATAACTGCATATTTCATACTAACACTTCCTTTTTATCATTCTTTCTTCTTCATAACGCTCATATATGCAGGTCTGATTATCTTATCAGTGCATACTATTTCTTCAATGCGATGTGCGCTCCAGCCGACTATTCTTGCAACTGCGAATATAGCCGTGTAAAGCTCTTTAGGGATGCCGAGCATATCATATACAAAACCGCTGTAAAAATCCACATTAGGGCAGACACCACTGCGGTTGTGTTTCCTGTTCATAATAATCTCCGGAGCAAGATGTTCAACCTGTTCATACAGACGAAACTCATTTGTTCTGCACTTTTCTGTGGCAAGCTGTTCAACATATTTTTTGAGAACCTTTTCTCTCGGATCGGAAAGCGTATATACAGCGTGTCCCATTCCGTAAATAAGTCCCTTGCGGTCAAATACCTTCTTGTCGAGTATTTTTTCAAGGTAGGTTGTAATTTCTTCGTCATCTTCAACGTCATTTATCTGTTCCGAAATATCCGCCATCATATCCATTACCTTGATATTTGCACCACCGTGCTTTGGTCCTTTCAGTGAGCACATTGCCGCTGCAATAGTTGAATATGTATCTGAACCCGATGAGGTAACGACTCTTGTGGTAAAAGAAGAATTGTTTCCGCCACCGTGTTCCATATGGAGTATCAAAGCAGTATCAAGGACTTTCGCTTCGGTCTTTGTGTATTTCTTATCAGGGCGGAGCATTGTCAGTATGTTTTCTGCCGGGGACAGATTGGGATCGGGATAGTGTATAAACATACTTTCGAGATTTTGATAGTGATTATATGCATTATATGCATATACAGCAAGGGTCGGGAACTGACTTATCAGCTGAAGACACTGACGTATATTGTTTTCAAGAGATGTATTTTTGAGATCCCAGTCATAAGATGCAAGCGTAAGGATACTTCTCGTCATAGTGTTCATAATATCATCGGTAGGTGCTTTCATTATTACATCACGTGTAAAGTTAGTGGGGAGATCCATAAGCGTACCGATAATGGAATGGAATTTGGCAAACTGATTTTCATTGGGCAGTTCGCCTGCAAGCAGGAGATATGCGATTTTTTCGTATCCCATCTCATCTTCACCGAGTCTGCCGATAAGGTCTTCAACACGATATCCCCGATACCACAGCTCGCCATTGCATGGCTCTTTTACGCCGTTTTTTCTGTCAAATGACTTTATTAGGGAAATGTTTGTAAGTCCCGTAAGGACGCCGTTTCCTTTTTCATCACGAAGTCCTTGATTGATATCATATTCATCATAAAGTCTGCGGTCGATAAAGTCGTTTTCACGGCATAAACGTTCAAGCTCATTCATGTATTCATTAATCTGTTTCATTGCTATCCTCCATTTGTTCCAGTTCAGTTCTCATTACCGAGTCAAACTCCTTCATAAGCTGAAGAAGCTGTACGATTTTATCTCTGCCAAAATTCTGAAGCACTCTTGAATAAAAGTCTCTCAGCTTATTGTCGGTCTCTTCAAATACGGTTTTTCCGTGGTCGGTCATCGTTACATAAGTGCCATCTTTTCCGTCGCCATCATGGTCCCAGCTGACTAGATTTTTGCTGTTCATCTCTCTGATAAGCTTTGAGGTCTTTCTAATGGGGAGACTGAGCTTTTCTGATATCTCGCTGAGGTATATCCTGCCCGAATAGATAGGATTGCTCTCAATATGCTCACACATATAATGCAGCACTATGTACTCTGCAATATTTATGTCTTTGAGCATGAATTTTGTGTCATCTTTGGATAACAGATACCGTCTGTATGTTATTTCGTGGGTAATATCCTTCATCGTTTCAGTTTTTTCAGTCAAAATGATCGTTCCTTTCTGTAATTTGTTTTTATACTGTTTGTTTTCAAACTATTATGGCAAGAATATAAGCACTGTCAGGTGCTTTACACCATAAAGTGCTCTATATTTTTGCATATTTTGCGGAAAGTCTTTTGAAAAGATGCGATCTCATCATCGGTCAACCCGTAGTAAAGTTCGCTCTTGATGTCCTTCCATACATTATCAATATCAGCCGCCGCTTTCTTACCTTTATCGGTAAGGTTGAAATGCATATATCTGCGGTCATTTTTATCCTGTGTGGAGTTGATATATCCCTTTTCGATAAGGCTGTATACAGTAGACGAAATATGACCCTTGTTCGCATTAAGAAAATCGGATATGTTTACGAGCGAATCTTCCTCTCTGCATATTGACAGATAGTATATGACCTCAAATTCGGCGCGTTTCATATCGTAATGCTTTCTCAGCAATGAAAATTTTGAATCAGAATACTTTCGGAATTCACCGCCTTTCAGCACTATCTCCAGTGGCTTTTGAACCACATTCCCACCTCGCTTTTAAATGCAAAAGTTTGTTTTTAAACTATTATACTACATCATTTTCCAATTGTCAAGAGTTATTTTTTTCGAATATTTTATAAACTGATACCTTATGCCGTTGTATTCTTTAATTTCAGATTTTTCTACGGGTTTCCAGTTTTCAAGGGTATCGAAGTCCGGAATAAAACGATCTGCACTGCGGGTGCTGTAGATTCTGGTTATATATGCTGTACTGCAGAAGGGCAGAAGTTTGCTGTATATTTCGGCTCCGCCGATTACGAATACTTTGTCTTCGGGGATACCGGAAATAAATTCTAAAAGTTCTTCTGTACTGTGTATTGATACCGCATCTTCGAAAATCTTATCATTGTTTCCGGTCATAATTATATTCTGCCTTTTTGGGAGCGGTTTAACCGGGAGTGATTCGTATGTTTTCCTTCCCATAATGACAGTTCCTCCGATTGTTTTTTCTTTGAAAAACTTTTTATCTTCGGGTATATCATACAGGAGGCTGTTTTTAAAACCGATTCCGTTGTTCAGGTCAGCAGCAGCTATCAGTATCATGACTTTGAAAGATCAGTGAGCATTTCTGCTGCTGATTTTTTAAGTACGGGATTCATAGCGTACGGGTTTAGCTGAACAAGTGGTCTTAGTACGAATTCTCTGTTTGCCATATCAATATGCGGAATTATAAGACTGCTGTCATGCATTATTAAATCGTCATAAAGAATGATATCTACATCGAGTGTTCTTGGTCCCCAGTGAATCAGTCTTTTGCGTTTTGCATTCTGCTCAGCTGATGATGTGAGTTCGAGAAGTTCATGTGGTGTCAGGAGTGTTTCAAGTTCTGCACAGCAGTTTATAAATGAATCCTGCTCTGTCATTCCATAAGGTTCTGTTTCTATAAAATCAGATACAACAACATTTCTGCAGCTGTCCTGTTTTTTCAGATATTCTATTGCTGTGTTCAGATAGTTTTCTCTGTCGCCCATATTCGAGCCAAGTGAGAGATATACTTTATGCCATTGCCTTTCGATATTTACGCTTACGTATTCGAGCGGGAGGAGGATAGGCGCCCATGGCTTTTTTATTTCTAGACTGATTCTGCTTATGAGAGAGTATTTTTTCAGAAGTTCTTCACAGATTTTTTCAGCAGCGGTCTCAATCAGTCTGAAAGTATTGGTTTCCATTATCCGTTTTATATCATGACATATCTCTGCATAATTTACAGACAGTTCAAGGTTGTCTGTTGTTCCGGCATTTCGTGTGCTGAGGGATAAGTCAGCGGAGATAAGAAATTTTTGTCCGAGTACATTCTCTTCTTTTAAAACGCCATGATTTGAAAATATCTCAAGGTTTTTGATTTTTATAGTATCCATTGTTAAAGTTTTCCCATCAGTTTTTCAGTCATTGTCACAGCACGTTTGTTTTCCTTTACATCGTGAACTCTTACAAACAGGCAGTTCTTCTGAGCTGCAAGAACTGTTGTTACCAGAGTGCCTTCAAGTCTTTCCGTAACCGGAAGGTTAAGTGAAAGACCTATCATTGATTTTCTGGAAGTGCCCAGGAGAATCGGAAATCCAAGTTTGTCGAGCACTTCGAGGTTCTGGGTAAGCATAAGATTCTGTTCGAGTGATTTGGCAAAACCAATGCCCGGGTCAATCATAATGAGATCGTCTGAAAGACCTGCATTTCGGGCGATTTTTATACATTCGGCAAGGTCGTCGGTTACATCACTAAGAAAATCAGTATAGTCTGTATCTTTGCGGTTATGCATAAGGCATACCGGCATGCTGTACTTAGCTGCAAGTGCTGCCATTTCTCCGTTATCGTATCTGAATCCCCAGATATCATTTATAAGATCAGCACCGATTTTTACTGCAGCTTCTGCAACTTTATGCTTGTAGGTATCAACAGAAACAGGTATGTCAAAATTTTCTTTTATTTTTTCGATAACAGGGCATACACGTTCAATTTCATCGTCATCAGGAATAAGTGTATAACCGTGTCTTGTTGATTCTCCGCCAACGTCAATTATATCGGCACCGTCGCGAATCATTTCTTCAGTATGTCTGAGTGCCTGGTCGATATTGTTAAAATTACCGCCGTCAGAAAAAGAGTCGGGAGTCACGTTAAGTATTCCCATGATATACGTGTGGTCTTTAAAAGTTTTATTTCCTATTTTCATAATATTTCCTTTCAGTATACAAGTGTATTGTTTTTTCTTTCATCAGTCCAGTTGCAGCTTTCATATGCCCTGCATTTAAAACATGTTCGTGACAGTTTGTCAGCGCGACAGAGAATTTTTTCAAGAGAAGTGCCTTCAGTTTTTCTGCTTTCATGTCCGTGAGAACGTATGGAATCTGTGACAACGGTTATTTCTTCTTCACTGTATCCGCATTCATACATTATGTCTTTTGCTGTTTCTGCACCTGAACTGTTGTGTGGTGAACCCGTTTCATATTCAGTGGCTCTTCCTATGTCATGAAGGAGAGCTGCAGCGTAAATGATATCTTTTGACAATCCTGCCTGTTCTTCAAGTGAAATAATGTATGAAATCCGGGCAACAGAAATAAGGTGTTCCATTCCGTGACGACAGTAAAATCTGTCTTTTTCCATTTCTTCGATTTTTCTTATGGTTGAGACAAATACAGGGTTTGTGAGAATTTTTTCATATCTGTAAGTCATTTTTAATGTTCTCCGTTTATAATTTTTTTTATTTTACCGAGAAATGAAAGTGAACCGAATGCAACAACTACATCGAAATTACCACTGCAGCACAGTGATACTGCTTCTTCAACAGATGAAGCGACTGTAACATTTTTGTTGAACTTACTAACTGAACGGGCAAGTTCTTCTGAGCTAAGAGCCCGTTTGCCTTCAGTACTGACTGTATATATTTTCTCTGCTTTATCTGCTGTCAGCCGAGCCATATCAGTAAAATTTTTATCCTTAAAAGTTCCCATAATAAAAGCTGTACGTTTATCCGGAAAATATAAATCGAGCGATTCTCTTAGTTTTTCGGCAGCGGAGGAATTGTGTGAACCGTCAATTATTATAACAGGAGACTGTTTTTTTATTATTTCAAATCTTCCCGGCCATGCTGCTGTTTCAAGTCCTTTGTATATATCTTTATCAGAGATTGAGAAACCTTTTTCACGAAGTGCCCTGCAAGATTCTATAGCAAGTGCGGCATTTTCTGTCTGAAATTTTCCGGGAAGTGAAATGCTGATATCTCTGTAACTGCCATAGGAAAAGTTCTGGATTCCGTTTTCAAATTTGTATCCGGTTATATCGGAAAGATTTGCTTCTGACAGTTTCGCATTATTTTCTTCAGATACTTTTCTTATTACATTCATAACATCAGGATTCTGACTTACAGTAACTGCTCTTCCGTTCCGTTTGATTATTCCGGCTTTTTCTCCGGCTATTTTTTCTAACGTATTTCCCAGAAACTGAGTGTGTTCAAGACTTATTGATGTGATGACTGATAGTTCGCTTGTATCTATAACATTTGTAGCATCAGATTTGCCGCCCATTCCGGCTTCAAGCAGGACGATATCACAGTTTTTTTCAGCAAAATAACAGAATGCTGCTGCTGTTTCCATTTCAAAAACAGTTGGATGCGGAAATCCGTCTGATGCAATTGAATCAGCAGCTTTTTTAACTTTTTCAATAGCTGATGCAAATTCTTCTTCGGAGATATTTTTATTATTATACTGAATCTTTTCCAGATAATCCATAACAGCCGGTGAAACGTATCTTCCTGTTTTGTATCCTGCTTCCGAGAGAACAGAATTAATAAAAGCTCCTACTGATCCTTTTCCGTTAGTTCCGGCAATGTGAATAAATCTGAGTTTCTTCTGTGGATCTGAAAGAGCAATGCAGAGTCTTCTTATACTGTCAAGACC